>NZ_JBHTBZ010000014.1:0-119588 GCF_042665235.1 Hydrogenophaga defluvii
CACCGTGAGCCCCTCAGGGCTCTATCCAGGGTGGGTCAATATTGGATGGAAACGGTGGGTCAGAATTCGGTGGAAATCAACATTCATGCAGCCAGAACTTGCCGCTGGCCTCGTTGACTTCGTCGGACTTGTTGTAGACCCGGAGCACGACTTCATCCCGTCCGAAGGTGAAGGTCTGCACCTTGCGGTTCTTGCGGTGCTGGCTGTCCTTTTCGGTCAGGGTGATGAAGTTGTCCTCGTTGAAATCCACCAGAGGCAGGTGAAAGTCAAACGCGAAGTCGCAGCGTGAAAGGCCCTCGGGCCGGGCAGGTAGGTAACCCAGAGATTCCGCCCAAGCGAGAAACGAGTCGTGCAGCGCCTTGGCCCCTCGGTGCCACAGGGCAACACTGCGGAAGGTGACAAAGAAATTCGGATCGTTGAACTCCCCGAACTGGATTACCCATTGCTGGTTGCTGATCATGAAGGGGTAGCCAGAGCGTGTCCCGCCGCGCGATAGCTCAAATGCCATGCCGCCCAGTTCGACCACCAGCGGATCACGCGATTTGCTTTGGAAGCGGGTTTCCCGCTTGACCCGCAGCGCGTCGAAGTCCAGGGACGTGGCAGCAGCTGGGCGCAGGTAGTACGCGCACTCGACGGTATCCAGTCCAGACAGCAACAGGTTCATTGCGCGTTCTCGTCAACAAGAAGCTGGCTCGTGAACAGCTGCTGTGGCGATTCGTTGCCCAACTCTCGTTCAAGTTCGGCAAAGTGCTTGTTTGAAAGGTTGCGGTAGTCCTGCGCAATGCCCACTGCAACATAGAGCGCCTTGCCGTTTTCATCTTTGGTGAAGAAGGCCCCAGGAGCGGCAGGCAGCCCACGCTCCATCTCAGCAAGTGCTGACGCCAGCAGGTCACCGACGATCTGCGTCTTTGTTTTGTTAGGGTATAGCTCGCACAGTGCGGCAATCTTGGCCGCAACGTGCACGGGCAACCGGAAGGACTGCTGCTTGGTAGTCAGGCGGCTGTTGTCCGGCGCTGCCCAGAGGGAAGAGAGGTGCTTGGCATCCATGTCGACTCCTAGTGTTGATTGAATGTTATATGACATTCATCCGATGGTCAACACGTGTCAGCGGCACCGCGCCTGCCTGTCGGCACGTCTCGGTGCCCCTCCCACGTTCATGGACTCAAAAACGAGAGACAGGACAGCCTAGCACTTGTATCATGGTGTATCTGTAACCCCCCGTGTTACCTAAACGGACACCTTTCTAAAATCAAACACTGATTTATTTTAATTTGACTCTTTTTATGATGACTTTCTTTGATCATCTTGCTTATTTTGCCCAATGAAAAAAAATCTAGTACCAGGCATGATTGAGCCGTGTGAAATGGATTTGCTTTATGATGTAGGTCTTTCGCGAAAACTGCATGCTAATGAGGTGATTTGTGAGTTTGGTGCATATTTTGGTCGGAGTACTTGCAGTTTGGCGCAGGGTTTGATTGATGGGGAGATCGAATATCTCGACCGAAGAACGCCTCCACTGCATACATATGATATTTTTTCATGTCGGGAATCCAGTTATTTTTCCCAGTATGTTTTAGCGGATGCTGCCTCCATACAGTCAAGTCACTTGCTTGAGAGAACGTTTAATAGAGTTAGTTGGTTGAAACTATTTGAACGCTGTACAGCTGATTTGCCAGATGGGCTTCTTGCCTATCATGTGTGTGAGCTCAAAAATGCAGAGCCGCCTGATGCTATTATAGCGGGAGTCTTGTTTGATGCTCCAAAATGGTTTCAAGAATATATTCAGATATTAGAAAAATTCGGTCCAAAAATGAGGATTGGATGTCTCATTGTATTCCAAGACTATTTTTATCACTGGTCGGCAACGGTGATTGCGGCAATACAAATTATGATGGATAGGGGACTTATTGAGCCGCAGGAGACTGCTGCATCTTCTCTATTGGTGAAAGTTGTCAGGAAGATCTCGATTCAAGAAATTCAAGAGATCAAAGAAGATTTTCAGTCTTGTGATGTAGTGGAGAAAATTTCTGCTTCGATCGCATATTTTGACAGTTTTGAAATTAATCAGCGTGATAGATTTTTTTCAAGGTTGGAGTTGGCCGCTATTCAGTATCTGATGGAGCGCGGCATGGCTGATGTTGCCAAAGAAAGATTGGCAACTTTGAAGCGCAAGGCGGGTAATTCTTTATCCCCAAGTGTGGTTAAAGATTTTCAGGATTTGCAAAGCCATAATTTTTCATTGCGTTCAGTTTATGAGGCCGACGTTGATGCCTCTATCGACGGTGAAATCGGCTAGCCAGTACTCTTCTACGGTGGCTCCGGGGAGCCAAAACGACAAGGTTCCGTACGCAAGTACGGGACCTTTTTCGTTTGTGCGCCATGCCCACATGGATGGCCCCAGGAAGGGCCACGGGTCGGGCCACTGGTCGGGCCGTTGCACATTGCACAGGGTGCCCCCACGTGTTGCACAAGCCATCCCCAGGTTTGTCCACAGGCGCGGCCGCGAGCTGACATACCATCAACATTTGCTCAGGATGTCCATGAACACTGCTTTGCCCGCCCCGTTTGAAGCCCTCGAAGACAGCAGCTACGGCGCAGACCGCGAGGTGGCGCAGCTGCGCATTCCGCCGCACTCCATCGAGGCCGAATCGAGCGTGTTGGGTGGTTTGCTGTTGGACAACGGCGCCTGGGACCGTGTGGGCGATCTGATCAAGGACACCGACTTTTACCGTTACGAGCACCGTCTCATCTTCACGGCGGTGGCCGCGTTGATCAATGGTTCCAAGCCGGCGGACGTGATCACGGTGTTTGAGCAGTTGCAAAGCCAGGGCCGGGCCGAAGAGGTGGGTGGGTTGGCGTACCTCAACTCCCTGGCGCAGTACGTGCCCAGTGCGGCCAACATCCGCCGCTACGCTGAAATCGTGCGCGAGCGGGGCATCCTGCGCAAGCTGTTGTCGGCCAGCGATGAGATTGCCACCAACGCCTTCAACCCGCAGGGCAGGGCGGTGGCACAAATTCTGGACGAAGCCGAACAGAAGATCTTCAACATCGGCGAAGAAGGCTCGCGCATGAAACAGGGTTTCCAGAGCATGGACACCCTGGTGGTGCAGCTGCTGGACCGTGTGCAGGAGATGGCCGACAACCCCAACGACGTGACGGGCGTGCCCACCGGCTTCATTGACCTGGACCGAATGACATCTGGCCTTCAGGCGGGCGATCTGGTGGTGCTGGCGGCGCGCCCTTCCATGGGAAAAACGGCGTTCGCCATCAACATCGCCGAGCATGTGGCGCTCAATGAAGGGTTGCCGGTGGCCGTGTTCTCCATGGAAATGGGCGCATCCCAACTGGCGGTGCGTGTGGTGGGTTCCATCGGTCGCATCAACCAAGGCCACCTGCGCACCGGCAAACTCACCGACGACGAATGGCCGCGACTGACCGAAGCCATCGAAAAGCTGCGCACCGTGTCGTTGCACATCGACGAGACGCCGGGTTTGACGCCAAGCGAGCTGCGCGCGAACGCGAGGCGCCTGTCGCGCCAGTGTGGCAAGCTGGGTTTGATCGTGGTCGACTACCTGCAGCTCATGAGTGGCTCCAGCACGGCGGGTGGCGACAACCGCGCCACCGAACTGGGCGAAATTTCGCGCGGTCTCAAGATGCTGGCCAAGGAGTTGCAGTGCCCGGTGATCGCGCTGTCGCAGCTCAACCGCTCGGTGGAGCAGCGCACCGACAAGCGCCCGATGATGAGCGACTTGCGCGAATCCGGCGCCATCGAGCAGGACGCGGACATCATCATGTTCATCTACCGCGACGAGTACTACACCCGCGAGGCCTGCAAAGAGCCGGGTGTCGCCGAAATCATCATCGGCAAGCAGCGCAACGGCCCCACGGGCACGGTGAAGCTGGCCTTCCTCAACGCGTTGACGCGCTTTGAGAGCTTGGCGCCGGGCTACGGCGGCGGCGATTTCTAACACGCCTGTCGGCGCCGGTGTCAGGGGCGGCGGTGCCGCTCAAAGAAGCGCCAGATCTCGCGTGTCGCATCAAACGCTGAAGTTGGGTCGTCGGCGCCGGGAGCGCCACGCAAACCGCCGGGCCACGCATGCCCCAGGCCCGTGACCAGCACACGCTCCACATCTCGACCTTTGGCGCAGCTGTATTGCCAATGCACGTGGGTGGGCAAAAACTGCTTGTCGGGGCCGGGCTGACAGCCGTTGGCTTGCGCCCAGTACAGGCTCTGAGCTGACACCGGCAGCAGCGGCCGTCCGCTCCACGCCTGCCGGAACCGCCCACCAGGCGGCCCGCCATCCACCGGAATGGACGCGTCAAGCTCACCATTGACGATGAAGGTGGGAACGGGCAAAGCCGCAGGGGGTTCGTCACCGAACAAAGAGGCCATCACCGGCGCGATGGCCGCCCAACGTTGTGGGTAGGCGGCCGCCACCCGGTGCACCATCATGCCGCCGTTGGATAGGCCGGTCGCGTAGAGGCGTTTGGGGTCAAGGGGGTGCTGCCTCAGCACGTCATTGAGCAAGGCCTCTATGAAGCCGGTGTCGTTCACACGCTGGCGCATGGCCGTGCCACAACAATGTTGGGCGTTCCACGTGCCCAGCCGTTGCCCCGCCGCCGATGTGCCTTGGGGGTACAACACGGCAAAGCCTTGCTGGCGTCCCAGCTCGGTGAAGCGGGTCATGCGCTCCACGTTCAGCGCATCGCCGCCACCGCCGTGGAACACCACCACCAGCGGCCAACCGCTGGCGTCTGCCGGTTTGCCCGGCGGCAGCCGCAACAAGTAGAGCCGTTTCTGCCCTTGAAACGTCAATGGCTGTGTGGCGCCTTCCGCGCGAGGCCCGACGCCAGACGTGGCGTGTACCTGAGTCGCCAGACATAGTCCGGCGCCCAGCACCCATGCCCAGCGTCGCGTCATCGGGCGTTGCCAGGTGTCAGAGCACGTCGCTGGCAAAATCCGCCAGCCTGGAACGTTCACCCCGCGCCAGCGTGATGTGACCGCCATGGGGCCACCCCTTGAAGCGGTCCACTGCAAAGGTCAGGCCGCTGGATCCTTCGGTGAGGTAGGGCGTGTCGATCTGTGCCAGGTTGCCCATGCAGATGATCTTGGTGCCCGGGCCGGCACGGGTGATCAGTGTCTTCATCTGCTTGGGCGTGAGGTTTTGTGCCTCGTCGATGATGACGTACTTGTTCATGAAGGTGCGCCCGCGCATGAAGTTCATGCTCTTGACCTTGATGCGGCTGCGGATCAGCTCGTTGGTGGCCGCGCGGCCCCACTCGCCCGCGTTGCCGCCGTCGCCCTTGGCCAGAAATTCGAGGTTGTCGTCCAGCGCACCCATCCAGGGGCCCATCTTTTCTTCCTCGGTGCCAGGCAGAAAACCAATGTCCTCGCCCACGCTCACGGTGGCTCGGGTCATGATGATTTCGGTGTAACGGCGGTCGTCCAGCACCTGTGTGAGGCCGGCGGCCAGGGCCATCAGCGTTTTGCCGGTGCCGGCCGTGCCGGCGAGCGTGACAAAGTCCACCTCCGGGTCCATCAGCAGGTTGAGGGCGAAGTTCTGCTCGCGGTTGCGGCTGCTCACGCCCCACACCGCGTTTTTCAGGTGGGTGTAGTCCTTGAGGGTCTTGAGTACCGCGGTCTTGTCGCGGATTTCGACCACACGCGCATAGAGCGGCGGCTCGCCTGGCGCCTCAAAGTACACAAACTGGTTGATGTGGAAGTGCGTCACCGTCGGGCCACTCACGCGGTAGAAGGTGTGGCTGCCCTGTTGCCAGCTCTCGATGGTTTTGCTTTGCAGCGTCCAGAAGTCGGTGGGAAGTGCCAGTGCGCCTGAATACAGCAATTCGCCGTCGTCCAGCGTCTTGTCGTTTTCGTAGTCCTCGGCGGCCAAGCCCAGCGCGCGCGCCTTGACGCGCATGTTGATGTCCTTGGACACCAGGATGACTTCGCGGTCCGGAAACTTCTGTCGCAGGCCTTCGACCACACCCAGAATCTGGTTGTCGGCCTTGCCTTGGGGCAGGCTGCTGGGCAGTTTGTCGTTGAGCGGTTCGGTCTGGAAGAACAAACGGCCACCAGCACCCGTGTGGCCCGTGCCGGCCAACGCAATGCCCTTGGTCATGTCGCCGCCGTCCTGGGCCACCAGGGCGTCCAGCGTGCGGCTGCTCTGGCGGCCGTTGCGGGCCACTTCCGTCATGCCCTTTTTGTGGCCGTCCAACTCTTCCAGCACGATCATGGGCAGGAAGATGTCGTGTTCCTCAAAGCGGAACAGGCTCATCGGGTCGTGCAGCAAGACGTTGGTGTCGAGCACGAACAGGCGCGGCTTGCTGCTGCGTTTGCTGGCGGGTGCCGCCGCCTTGACGGGCTTGGTGCGGGCTGGCGCCGGTTTGTCGGCGCTGGGTGCCAGTGCCACCACAGGAACAACAGGAGCCGATGCCACGGGCGCTTCGGTCTTGGTGTGGTTGCGTCGGGCTCGCGTGGGTTTAGCGACCACTTCGTCCGCCGCTTTCACAGGGGTGGGCGCAGGCGGTGCCAAGACCACGGTGTCCTCATCGTGGGCATCAACGCTGGCGGGTGCGTGGGTTTTGTACGCTTCGTTGGTCAGCAGGGCGGCTTTTCGGGTGGGTGCTGGAGGCAGTGGCATGTGGGCTGGGTCTGTTTCAGTGGCCGAAAAAGCAAAAAGCCGTCAGGGCAACCTGGCGGCTTGTCGTGGGAGGGGAAACCGGGTTCCGGGTCTCGGGGGCATGAATTCATTATGCACGACTGCCATGACGGCCCTGAGCACCCCGCTGGCATGTAGGCTGAAAACGACAACGCCCCGGCGTGCGGGGCGTTGTTCGATACGTTGGTTGGCTCAAGCGGCTTTTTTCAGCGCCTTGACGGCTTTTAATACGTCTTCCACGTGGCCCGGCACTTTCAGGCCGCGCCACTCTTCCTTCAGCACGCCGTCGGGGCCGATCAGGAAAGTGCTGCGCTCAATGCCCTTGACCTTCTTGCCGTACATGATCTTGTTCTTGACCACGCCGAACATGTGGCACATTTTTTCTTCGGTGTCGGCGATCAGCTCAAACGGCAGTTCCAGCTTGGTTTTGAACTCGTCGTGCGACTTCATGTTGTCGCGCGAGACACCAAACACCTGGGCGCCGGCTTTCACGAAGTCCTTGTACTTGTCGCGGAACTGCATGGCTTCCGTGGTGCAGCCGGGGGTGTTGTCCTTGGGGTAGAAATACAGCACCACGGTCTGGCCCAGGTGGGTCTGGTTGCTGACCTTCAGATTGCCCGTGGCGACGGCTTCGAATTCGGGAATGGGTTTGTTGACAACGACGGCCATACTGTGGGGACCCCTGGGTAGGTTGGTTTGATTCGTCGGATTCCCTCGGCGGCGCGAAAGCACCGTCTTCTGCCCAGATTGCGCAAAAAAACGCAGCCGAGCCGGAAACAATCTGCTATTTTACCCGGTTTGGCTGCCGGTCTCTGCATCGATCAGCAGCGCGGCCACGACGCGGCGGCCTTCGGCGGCCAGAATGTTGTAGGTGCGACAGGCGGCGGGCGTGTCCATGGTCTCCACCCCGATGTTTTGGCCGACCAACGCCCGCAGCAGCGCGGGCGGCGGGAAGCGCAGCCGCTCGCCGCTGCCAAAGACGACAAGTTCCGGGCGCAGCGCCACCAAGCTTTCAAAATGATCTGGGGTCAGCGCTTCAAAGTTGGCTGCTTGCCAGTCGAGGCGGTCTCCTCGGGCGCTCACCACCAGGCTGTGGCGCACGGGTTCGCCGTTGACCGCGACCCAACCTGGGCCGTGCCCTGTGATGGCAAGGGTGTCGAAGCGGTCGGGTTGGAGTTTCATGGGTGATGAAGATGGGGGCGCCGTCCGCTGGACGGTCTGGAAAGTATGGTGAAATTATAGGTTTCGCCCCTTCGATTCCCATTCCATCATGAGCCAGCGCCCCATTCTCAAATCGGCCAAATTGGCCAACGTGCTTTACGACGTGCGGGGCCCCATCGTTGACGCGGCCAAACAGATGGAGGATGAGGGGCAGAAGATCATCAAGCTCAACATCGGCAACCTCGCGCCTTTTGGTTTTGATGCGCCCGAGGAAATCCAGCAGGACATGATTCGCAACCTGCCCAATTCGGCCGGTTATTCCGACAGCAAAGGCATCTTCGCCGCGCGCAAGGCGGTCATGCACTACACGCAACAACAGGGCGTGCATGGCGTGACGCTGGAAGACATCTACCTGGGCAACGGCGCCAGCGAACTGATCGTGATGGCTGCCAACGCGCTGCTGGACAACGGTGACGAGTTGCTCGTGCCCTCACCCGACTACCCGCTGTGGACGGCCGCCACCAGCCTGTCGGGCGGCACGCCCGTGCACTACCGTTGCGACGAGAACGACGGCTGGCAGCCCGACCTGGCCGACATGCGGGCCAAGATCACGCCGCGCACCAAGGGCATCGTGGTCATCAACCCCAACAACCCCACCGGTGTGATGTACAGCGACGAGCTGCTCAAGGGTATCGTGGCCCTTGGGCGCGAATTTGGCCTGGTCATCCTGGCCGACGAGGTCTACGACAAGGTGCTTTACGACGGCGTGAAACACACCGCCATGGCCAGCTTGTCCACCGACGTGCTGACCCTGACCTTCAACTCCCTGTCCAAGGCCTACCGCTCCTGCGGTTACCGTGCCGGTTGGATGGTGCTGTCGGGTCCCAAGACCATCGCCAAGGACTTCATTGAAGGCCTGAACATGCTGGCCAACCTCAAGCTGGGCTCCAACGTGCCCGGCCAGTGGGCCATCCAGACGGCGCTGGGCGGCTACCAGAGCATCCAGGACCTGGTGAAGGAGGGCGGGCGCCTGCGCCGCCAGCGCGACCTGGCCTACGAGCTGATCACGGCGATTCCGGGCGTGAGCTGCGTCAAGCCACAGGCGGCGCTGTACATGTTCCCGCGCCTGGACCCCAAGGTCTATCCCATCGAGGACGACCGCCAGTTCTTCATGGAGGTGCTGCGCGAGACGCGCGTGATGCTGGTGCAGGGCTCAGGCTTCAATTACCCCGACAACCAGCACTTCCGCATTGTCTTCCTGCCGCACGAGGACGATTTGCGCGAGGCCATCGAGCGCATTGCGCGCTTCCTGGAACGCTACCGAAAACGCATGGTGGTGGCCGCCTGAAGCGCCACCCCGATCCCCTTTTTGCAACGACGACCGGAAACCGAGAGATGAAACCGATTCAAGTGGGCCTGCTGGGCATTGGCACCGTGGGCAGCGGCACGTTCAACGTGCTCAAGCGCAATCAGGAAGAGATCACGCGCCGTGCGGGTCGGGGCATCGAAATCACCATGGTGGCCGATCTCGACGTGGCGCGCGCCAAGGCGGTGGTGGGCGAGGGAGTTCAGGTGGTCAATGATGCCGCGGCGGTCATCGCCAACCCCGACATCGACATCATCATCGAGCTGATCGGCGGCTACGGCATTGCCAAGAAACTGGTGCTGGACGCCATCGCCGCCGGCAAACACGTGGTCACCGCCAACAAGGCGCTGCTGGCCGTGCACGGCACCGAAATTTTTGCAGCTGCGTCGGCCAAAGGTGTGGTGGTGGCGTTTGAAGCGGCCGTGGCCGGTGGCATTCCCATCATCAAGGCGCTGCGCGAAGGCCTGACCGCCAACCGCATCCAATGGCTGGCCGGCATCATCAACGGCACCACCAACTTCATCCTGTCCGAGATGCGCGACAAGGGCCTGGACTTCGACGTGGTGCTCAAAGAGGCGCAACGCCTGGGCTACGCCGAGGCCGACCCCACCTTCGACATCGAAGGCGTGGACGCTGCACACAAGGTCACGCTGATGAGCGCCATCGCCTACGGCATCCCGGTGCAGTTCGACAAAGCCTATGTCGAAGGCATCACCAAGCTCGGCGCTGCTGACATCAAATACGCCGAACAACTGGGTTACCGCATCAAGCTGCTGGGCATCACCAAACGCACTGCCAAGGGCATTGAGCTGCGCGTGCACCCCAGCCTGGTGCCGGCCAAGCGCCTGATCGCCAATGTGGAAGGCGCGATGAACGCGGTCGTCGTCAACGGCGATGCCGTGGGCACCACGCTTTACTACGGCAAAGGCGCCGGCAGCGAGCCCACCGCCAGTGCCGTGATTGCCGATTTGGTGGACATCACCCGCCTGCACACCGCCGACCCGCAGCACCGCGTGCCGCACCTGGCCTTCCAGCCCAGCGCCATCAGCAACGAGGTGGTGTTGCCCATGAGCGAGGTGGTGACCAGCTACTACCTGCGCCTGCGTGTGGCCGACGAAGCCGGCGTGTTGGCCCAGGTCACCGGCATCCTGGCCGGTGCCGGCATCAGCATCGACGCCGTGCTGCAGCGCGAGGCCGATGAGGTGGGCGGCGAGGGTTCCACCCAGACCGACCTCATCATCCTGACCCACGACACCCGCGAGGGCACGATGAACGACGCCATGGCACAGATGCAGGCCCTGCCCACCGTGTTGGCGCCCATCACCCGCATCCGCAAGGAAGAACTGGCCTGATTGGGCTAGAATTGTGGCCAGAATGTCCTGAAAAGGAGACCGCCATGAACGCTGTCTGGCAAGTGCAAGAAGCGAAAAACCACTTCAGTGAGGTGATTGACCGTGCCCTGCACGAAGGGCCACAAACCGTCACGCGCCATGGTCGGCCGGTGGTGCGCGTGGTGGCGGTGGCTGATGAGGGTGCGCGCAAGGGCCCGCACACGGGTGACGGGTTTGTCGAATTTCTGCTGAGTGCGCCCAAGGTGGAAGGTGGCTTGCCAGAGATGCCGCGTGATCGCAGCGAGGGGCGTGCCCCCCTGTTTGGCGAAGATTGAACGGCAATGCGCTGGCTGCTCGACACCTGCACGCTGTCCGAATCCACCTACCTGCGGCCGCATCCTGGTGTCCAGGATTGGCTGGCTCGCCATGGCGACGATTGTGCGGTGTCGGCGGCTTCGTTCGGTGAAATTCACTACGGTGTGGCCTGTCTGCCTCCCAGCGCCAAACGCAACCAACTGCAGGCATGGGCGCTGGCGCTGGCGCAGCGCTTTGAAGGGCGCGTGCTGAAAACCGATGAGGCCGTCTGGCGGCAGTTTGGTGACCTCAAGGCGTCGCTGCGGGCTATGGGCCGCATGCAGGACGCGCTGGACATGGTCATTGCCGCCACAGCGCTCCACCACGGTCTGACAATCGTCACCCGCAACACCCGCCATTTCGAAGACACGGGCATCCGGCTCGTCAACCCCTGGGCCGATGAACCCTCGGCATGAAAACCCTATGAACTACCTTTCGACCCGTGGCGACCGCACGCCGCGCCGCTTCTGCGACATCCTGCTCGAAGGCCTGGCGCCCGATGGTGGCCTGTACCTGCCCGAGCGCTACCCGCAGGTGGACGCGGCCACCCTGGCGCGCTGGCGCAAGGTCTACCACGAGCAGAGCTACGCCGATCTGGCCTTCGAGGTGCTGTCGCTCTACATCGACGACATCCCCGCCGCCGACCTGCGCGCCATCTGCCAGAAGACCTACACCGCAGAGGTGTTTGGCACGGGCGAGATCGTGCCGCTGCGACATGTGGAAAACGGCCTCTGGCTGGAAGCCCTGTCCAACGGCCCCACGCTGGCCTTCAAGGACATGGCCATGCAGCTGCTGGGCCACTTGTTCGAGTACGAACTGGGCCGGCGCGGCGAGCAGCTCAACATCCTGGGCGCGACTTCCGGCGACACCGGCAGCGCGGCCGAATACGCCATGCGTGGCAAGGCAGGTGTGCGCGTGTTCATGACCAGCCCTCACGGCCGCATGAGCCCCTTCCAGCAGGCGCAGATGTTCAGCCTGCAGGACGCCAACATCCACAACATCGCCATCGAAGGTGTGTTTGATGACTGCCAGGACATCGTCAAGGCGGTCAGCAACGACCTCGAGTTCAAGCGCAAGTACAAGATCGGCACGGTCAACTCCATCAACTGGGCGCGCTTGTTGGCCCAGGTGGTGTATTACTTTGCCGGTTACTTTCAGGCCACCACGAAAGACGACCAGCAGGTGTCCTTCACCGTGCCCAGCGGCAACTTCGGCAACGTCTGTGCCGGCCACGTGGCCCGCATGATGGGCCTGCCCATCGCGCAGCTGGTGGTGGCCACCAACGAAAACGACGTGCTCGACGAGTTTTTCCGCACCGGCGTCTACCGCGTGCGCGGCAGTGCCGACACGCACGAGACGTCCAGCCCGTCCATGGACATCAGCAAGGCCAGCAACTTCGAGCGCTTCGTGTTCGATCTGCTGGGCCGCGACGCCGGGCGCACTGCCGATCTGTTCGGCCCGCAACTGGCGAAGCACGGCCGTTTCGATTTGAGCGCCGACCCGCTGTTTGCCCAGGCCGCCGGCCGCTACGGTTTTGTCAGCGGCAAAAGCACCCACGCCGACCGCCTGGCCACCATCCGCGATTGCTGGAGCCGCCACGGCCTGATGATCGACACCCACACCGCCGACGGTGTGAAGGTGGCGCGCGAGCATCTGCAAGCCGGTGTGCCCATGGTGGTGCTGGAGACGGCCTTGCCCATCAAGTTCGCCGGCACCATCGTGGAAGCGCTGGGCCGTGAGCCCGAGCGCCCGGCCAAGTTCGTGGGCATCGAAGACCTGCCCAAGCGGGTGCTGGTCATGCCCGCGCAGGCCAATCAGGTCAAGGCCTACATCGCCCAGCACTGCGCATGAGCGTGACCCCGAGCCCTCGCCCTGGTTTGCGCCCGCTGGAGGACGCACTGGCCGATCTGTTGAACGACACGGCGGCGTTGGCTGGTGTCCAGAAGGTGCCCACCTTCGAGGCCGATGGCCGTGTGCTGGCGCAAGACCTCGTCAGCGCTTTGGACGTGCCTGGCCACGACAACACCTCGATGGACGGCTACGCGGTGCGTGTGGCCGACTTGGCGCAGGCGGCTGGTGCCCCGCTGGTGGTCTCGCAGCGCATCCCGGCAGGCCACTTCGGCGGCCCGCTGCTGCCCGGCACCGTGGCACGTATCTTCACGGGGGCGCCCGTGCCGGCAGGTGCCGACGCGGTGGTGATGCAGGAGGAGGCACAAGCGCAAGAGGACGGGCGTGTGTCCTTCTCCAGCCAACCGGTTGTTGGGCAATGGATTCGTCGCCAGGGGGAGGACGTGCAAAAAGGCGGCACCGTGTTGGCCGCCGGCACGCGCCTGGGGCCGGCCGAGCTTGGCCTGGCGGCGAGCATTGGGTTTGCGGAGTTGGCGGTGGCGCCTCGCGTGCGTGTGGCCTTGTTCTCGACCGGGGACGAGCTGGTCATGCCGGGCGCTGTTGCACCGGCGGACATGAAGCCTGGCGCCATTTACAACTCCAACCGTTTTTTTCTGCGCGCCTTGCTGCTGCGTTTGGGATGTGAGGTCAGCGATCTGGGCATCGTGCCCGATCAACGCGAGGCCACCTTGCAGGCATTGAGTGAAGCCGCTCAAAGCCACGACCTCATCCTCACCAGCGGCGGGGTTTCGGTGGGCGAAGAAGACCACATCAAGCCCGCTGTGCAGGCGCTGGGGCACCTGGACCTGTGGCAGATCGGCATGAAACCCGGGAAGCCGTTTGCCCATGGCCGGGTGGGCGTTGCACATTTCATTGGCTTGCCGGGCAACCCGGTGTCCAGCTTCGTCACCTTTTTGTTGCTGGTGCGGCCTTTCCTGTTGCGGCTGCAAGGCGTTGCGGTAGACGCCGCGTCGGCTCTGCCCGCAGCCGTGATGCTGCCAGCCCATTTCGACCTCCCCAAGGGCGACAAGCGCCGTGAATTTCTGCGCGCTCGACGCAATGCGTTGGGTGGTGTCGATGTGTTCCCCAACCAGAGTTCGGGCGTGTTGACCTCGGCTGTCTGGGCCGACGGCCTGATCGACAACCCGCCCGGCAATGCCATTGCCCGTGGCGATCTGGTGCGTTTCATTCCTTTGACGGACTTGCTCGCATGAAGGTCCAACTCAAGTACTTCGCCTCCATCCGTGAGGCCTTGGGGCAGGGCGGGGAAACGCTGGAAGTGGCGGCCACCACGGTGGGTGCTTTGCGCGACGAGCTGATCGCGCGTGGTGGCGCCTACGCGCAAGCCTTGGCGCGTGGCAGGGCCGTGCGCGTGGCCTTGAACCAGGCCATGGTGGGCGACGAAGCCGCTCCCCTCAGCGAGGGCGCTGAGGTGGCGTTTTTTCCGCCAGTCACCGGTGGTTGACGTTTGACGGCTTTTCGCGCGACGACCGGCGGTTTGTTGCGGCGGGCGTCCATTTTGTGCGAGAGCCGCAGGAGCAAGCCCACGGCACCGTGGCCGTTTTCATAGACCTGTACGGCAACGCCAGGGATCTGCTTCAGCCCTATGCAGACGACCGCAGCTGGCGCTGGTGACACAAGCTGGTGACACAATCGCATCATGTTGTTCTCCGTCTCCATACAAACCAAAGACTTCGACCTCAACACCGAGGTGGCACATCTGCGAAAAGGCGACACCCGCGTGGGCGCCGTGTGCGCGTTTGTGGGCACGGTGCGCGATCGCAACGACGGCCAATCGGTCAAAACGCTGGAGTTGGAGCACTACCCCGGCATGACGGAAAAAGCCATCGAGGCCATGATCGATGAAGCGCAGCGCCGCTTCGACATCTTTGGCGCTCGCGTCATCCACCGCGTGGGCTTGCTGCAGCCACTCGACCAGATTGTGCTGGTGGCGGTCACCTCGGCGCACCGGGGCGAAAGCTTCCAGGCTTGCGAGTTTTTGATGGACTACCTCAAGACCCAGGCGCCGTTCTGGAAAAAGGAAGACACGCCCGAGGGCGCGCGTTGGGTGGATGCGCGTGTGAGCGACGACCAGGCGCTGGCCAAATGGGGCATCAACGCGGGCAACGCGGGGGCGTGAGCGTGTTGCCTTCCGACGTCGAAAGCATCGAACGCGCCACGTTGGCAGCGGTGGCGCCCGAGCGCGTGGAGGCACTGCCCGGCTGGCTGCTGCCGATGGACCACGGCACCGTGGGCCGCGCCCATGCGGCCGTTCCCATCAACCATGACCCCGCAAGCGTCGCCGGGTGGGCAGCGGTGGTGGAGCGCTACCGCGCAGCGGGTTACCGGCCGGTGTTTCGTTTGCCTGAGTTGGCCGCTTGGTCCGATGTGCGCGATGAACTCTCTGCAGCTGGCTGGCTGCGTGTGCAACCCACACAAGTGCAAGTGGCAACGCTGACAGGTTTGGTGGGCGCCGACACATCCGCCTGCACGCTGGACGAACGCCCCGACGGCGCCTGGATGGCCATGTTCCTGGGCGAAGGCCTGGACCCGGTGGATGGTGCCAGCCGTTCCGCTGCACTGGCCCGCGCACAGGACAGCCGCTATGCCAGCCTGCGCGTGGATGGCGAAACCCGTGCTTGCGGCATGGCCTGTTTCGCACACGGCTGGCTCAGCGTGCATGGCATGCGCACCGTCGCAGCCCACCGTGGCCAGGGGCTGGCCACACGTGTGTTGGCGGCCATGGCTCGGGAAGCACAGTCACGCGGTATCCAGCGGGTGTTTTTGCAGGTCGATGCCAGCAATGCGCCGGCCTTGTCTTTGTACCGGCGGCTGGGGTTTGTGCCGGCTTGGACTTACGCGTACTGGCGCCCACCTGTCCTGTGAAGCTGTGGGCATCAGGTCCACAGTCGGTACAGCCAGAACGCTTCTTCCGATGCCATTTTTTGCCGCAAGGTTTCGGGGGAAAAACCGGTGAGCCGCTTTGCCACACGCCCCATGTGCGATTGGTCCGCATAGCCAGCATCCGTGGCGGCATTGGCCCAGTTCATGGACGTGGGGTGCTGCGCCACCAGATCGAGAAAGGCCGATTCGGCTTTGGCCAGGACATGCAGGTCGCGGTGGGACTGGCCAGTCCACTGTTGCATCCGGCGCTGCATCTGGCGCCAACTGCGTCCTTGCTTCGAATGCCACGCACGGTACGACATGTGCTGTAGCCAGTGGCGCAGGCGACGGTTGGGTGATGGGTATCCCGTGGTCGCGGCCAGACTGGGCCGTCGGTGCAACAAGAACCGTTCGATCAACTGAGTGGCAGCGTGTTCGCCCTCGCAACCCAACACCTCGTCCAACATGGCCAACCAGTTCGGGGGCAGGTGCTGCTGTGCGCTGACCGTCCTGTTGATCAGTGATTTTGGGGACAGGCCAGTGAGTGCTTCCAAGGCATCGGGCATCAATACCACCATCACCCCATGCGCTGGCCCTGGGTTGTGGCTGATGGTTGGGTGGGTGTGTGGTCCTGCCACCACCACTTGTGCTGGCGCCGGCCTGCGGGCACTGGTGCTCAAGGCGGGGGCGCCCGGCTCCAGGTAGTCGGCAGAGCCTGTCCACCACCAACCGATGCTGCACAAAGGTGTTGCCGGGTAGTGGCTGTAGCGGTCCTCCTCGGCCAGCGTGACGGTGGTGGTGTTCCGCGAAATGAAACAGCGCACACACGAGAGCAATGGTGGTCGGGGCAGCCACAGGCGGTTCGATGCTGCGGAAATGGGCATGGGGTGGTGGATGGTGAGGCTGCGACGGTTTCAGCAGTTTCCTATTCTCCTGTGGCAAGGCGCGTCGGCCTGGGCTTGGGCTTGTGCCACAGCCATGTCGACATCGTTCTATCGCCGTGGCGCGTTGCTTGGCACCATGGTTCATCAACACTCGCTGAACCGACATGCTGACCCAACACGACACCCATCTCTGGAGCGTAAGACACGAATTCAAGGTACGCGGGCTTGCGATCTCGTCCCGGATGACTGTTGTTCGGCTGGAAGGCGATCAACTCTGGTTGCACTCACCGGTCCCCCTTCGTAGGGCCTTGCAAAACGAGTTGACGGCCTTGGGCCGGGTGCGGTGGCTGGTGGCCCCCAGTTGCGCGCACGACCTGTTTCTCCATCAAGCCTGCGAAACCTTCCCCGATGCCGAGGTATGGGTGGCGCCAGGCCTGTTGGGTGCGGCCACCGCGCCGCCCGGCGCACGAACATTGGACCGCGAAGCGCTCGCCCAATGGCGCCCCTCGTTGGATGGGGTTTTGATTCAGGGCATGCCCCAGGTCAACGAGACGCTGTGGTTTCACAGGCCATCGGGCACCTTGATCGTGACCGACTTGTTGCAATGGTGGCAAGGGTCGCTGCGCTGGAGCACGCTCGTGTGGGCACACGCCATGGGCGTGCGCAAGCGCGTGGGCGTTTCCCGATTTTTTGGTCGTTTTGTGCAAGATCAGCGGGCGTTTCACCACAGTTTGGCCGTTGTGTCGGATTGGCCGGTGCGCAGGGCGCTGCTGTGCCATGACGCCGAGCTGCACTGGAACACACCGGCCCTGGCGCTGGCGGATGTAGGTCAGGCACTGGGTTTGTCCTTGTCCGACCAGGCCCCGACTTGACCTGCGTCATTGACACCGTTGAGGCGACGCCGGAAGCTGTGCCCCAGGCTTGAAAAGACCACCGCCGGCCCCACGTCGGTGTCAATCAAGTTTTTTGGAGCCGCGTCATGCGCATCGACAAATTCACCACCAAGTTCCAGGAAGCCCTGAGCGAGGCACAGAGCCTGGCCTTGGGCAACGACCACGCCTACATCGAACCCGCCCACGTGCTGGTGGCCATGCTGCGGCAAGAAGATGGCCCCAAGGCGCTGCTGCAGCGCGCGGGTGTCAACACCGCCGGATTGCTCACCGCCTGCGAAGCGGCTGTCAAGCGCCTGCCCCAGGTGCAGGGCCAGGACCAAGTGCAGGTCAGCCGCGACACGGTGACGCTGATGCAGGCGGCCGAAAAGGAGTCCATCAAGCGCGGTGACCAGTTTGTGGCCAGCGAGCTATTTTTGCTGGCCGTGGCCGATTTCAAGGGCGAACTGGGCCGCATTGCCAACGAAAACGGCCTGAACCGCAAGAGCCTGGAGTCTGCGATCACCGCCGTGCGCGGTGGGCAGAGCGTCAACAGCCCCGAGGCCGAAGGCCAGCGCGAGGCGCTGAAAAAATATTGCCTGGACCTGACCGAGCGTGCCCGTTTGGGCAAGCTGGACCCCGTGATTGGTCGCGACGACGAGATTCGGCGCGCCATCCAGGTGCTGCAGCGGCGCACCAAAAACAACCCGGTGCTGATTGGCGAGCCCGGCGTGGGCAAAACGGCCATTGTGGAAGGCTTGGCGCAGCGCATCGTGGCGGGCGAGGTGCCCGATTCGCTCAAGGGCAAGCGCGTGCTCAGCCTGGACATGGCCGCGCTGTTGGCGGGCGCCAAGTTCCGAGGTGAGTTTGAAGAGCGCCTGAAAAATGTGCTCAACGAACTGGCCAAGGAAGAGGGCCAGACCATCGTCTTCATCGACGAGTTGCACACCATGGTGGGCGCCGGCAAGGCCGAAGGCGCCATGGACGCCGGCAACATGCTCAAGCCGGCGCTGGCGCGCGGCGAGCTGCACTGCGTGGGTGCCACCACCCTGGACGAATACCGCAAATACATCGAGAAAGACGCCGCGCTGGAGCGCCGCTTTCAGAAAATCCTGGTGGGCGAGCCCACGGTGGAGGCGACGATTGCCATCTTGCGTGGCCTCAAGGAACGCTACCAGGTGCACCACGGCGTGGACATCACCGACCCCGCCATCGTGGCCGCGGCCGAGTTGTCCAACCGCTACATCACCGACCGCTTCCTGCCCGACAAGGCCATCGACCTCATTGACGAGGCCGCGTCCAAGATCAAGATCGAGCTGGACTCCAAGCCCGAGGTGATGGACAAGCTGGACCGTCGCCTGATCCAGTTGCAGATCGAACGCGAAGCCGTCAAGCGTGAAAAGGACGAGGCGTCTCAGCGCCGGTTGGAGCTGATCGACGAAGAGATCGAGAGCCTGCAGAAGGAGATCGCCGATCTGGACGAAATCTGGAAGGCGGAAAAGGCCACCGCGCAAGGCAGCGCACAGGTGCGCGAGGAGATCGACAAGCTGCGCCAGCAGATCGACTCGCTGACCCGCAAGGGCGACCTGGCCAAGGTGGCCGAGCTGCAATACGGCCAGCTGCCCGAGCTGGAAAAGCGCTTGCAGGAAGCTCAGGCCAAAGAGGCGGGCAAATCTGCCGCCGGCAACGCCAACCGCCTCTTGCGCACCCAGGTGGGGGCAGAAGAAATTGCCGAGGTGGTGAGCCGCGCCACCGGCATCCCGGTCGCCAAGATGATGCAGGGTGAAAAAGACAAGCTGCTGCAGATGGAGGCCAAGTTGCATGAGCGTGTGGTGGGACAGGACGAGGCCATCGTTGCGGTGGCCAATGCCATCCGCCGCTCGCGTGCGGGTTTGAGCGACCCGAACCGGCCCACCGGCTCCTTCCTGTTCCTGGGCCCCACCGGTGTGGGCAAAACCGAGCTGTGCAAGGCGCTGGCTGGCTTTCTGTTTGACAGCGAAGACCACCTGATCCGCATCGACATGAGCGAGTTCATGGAGAAGCACTCGGTGGCCCGCCTGATTGGTGCGCCACCCGGCTACGTGGGCTACGACGAGGGCGGCTACCTGACCGAAGCCGTGCGCCGCAAGCCCTACAGCGTGTTGCTGCTCGACGAAGTGGAAAAGGCCCACCCTGATGTGTTCAACGTGCTGCTGCAGGTGCTGGACGACGGCCGCCTGACCGACGGCCAGGGCCGCACGGTGGACTTCAAGAACACCGTCATCGTGATGACCAGCAACATCGGCTCGCACATGATTCAGGCCATGACAGGCCAGGACGCCGAGGACATCAAGGATGCGGTCTGGGGCGAGCTGAAAAACCACTTCCGGCCTGAGTTTTTGAACCGCATCGACGAGACGGTGGTCTTCCACAGCCTGGATGCGCAGCACATCGAGGCCATCGCGGGCATCCAGTTGGCGTTGTTGCAAAAGCGCCTGGCGCAGATGGACCTGTCGCTGGAGGTCACGCCGGCCGCGCTGGCCGAGTTGGCCAAAGTGGGTTTCGATCCGGTGTACGGCGCGCGCCCGCTCAAGCGGGCCATCCAGCAGCGCATCGAGAACCCGCTGTCCAAGCTGATTCTGGAGGGGCGGTTTGCGCCCAAGGACGTGATCCCCGTGGGGGTGGACCCCATCCGGTCACCGGGGCAGTTCAGTTTCGAGCGACAGGTGCATTGAGCCCCTTGGGGGCGGATGAGGCATCATGCGGCGCATGACGTCTCATTCGCAGCCTCCTTCCATCGTATTGGTGCATGGCGCATGGCACGGCGCCTGGTGTTGGCGCCGCGTGTTGCCCGCTTTACGCGCTGCGGGCGCGACGGCGCATGCCGTCACGTTGACGGGCGTGGGCGATCGAAGCCACTTGCTGACCGCTGTCAGCGGCGTGGAAACCCACGTGCAGGACGTGCTGGCGCTGATCGAAGCCGAGGAGCTGGCGTCCGTGGTGCTGGTGGGGCACAGCTACGGGGGCTTGGTCGTCACCGGGGTGGCCGATGCCCTGCTGGCGCAGTCGCCCGAGCGGCTGCACTCGCTGGTGTACGTGGACGCGGTGGTGCCACACAGCGGCGAAAGCTGGAGCAGCACGCACACGCCGGAGACCATCCAGGCCCGATTGAACCAGGCCGAGGCCAGTGGCGGCCTGTCATTTCCTGCACCTGATGCGTCGGTGTTTGGCCTGGAGGGGGCTGACCGTGCGTGGGTGAACCGCCGGCAAACGCCACAACCTGTGGCTGTCTACCGCTCGCCCTTGAAGTTTGACGAAGCGGCCTGGGCCCGCGTGCCCCGGCTGTTCGTCGATTGCACCTCACCCGCCTTGCCCACCATCGCGGTGAGCCGGGAGCGGGTTCGCGCGCAAGCCGGCTGGCATCTGCAGACGCTGGCCACAGGGCACGATCCCATGGTCAGCGAACCCCAGGCTTTGGCCGACATCTTGTTGAAGTGGCAGGCACAGGGCCAATGATGGGCAAGCCTTTGGCTGGTGGCGCACGCCTGGACCGCATTGACGCGCTGCGCGCGGTGGCCATGTTGTGGATGACGGCTTACCACTTTGCGTTTGACTTGCGGTTTTTTGGCTGGTTGGACGCAGATTTCTACCGCGACCCGTTCTGGACTGGGCAGCGCACGGCGATCGTCTCGCTGTTTCTGTTTTGCGCGGGGCTGGGTCAGGCCGTGGCCCACGCGCAGGGACAGAGCTGGGCACGCTTCTGGCGCCGTTGGGCCCAAGTGGCGGGCTGCGCCTTGTTGGTGAGTGTGGGGTCGTGGTGGATGTTTCCACACAGCTTCATCTACTTTGGCGTGCTGCATGGCCTGGCGGTGATGTTGGTTGTGGCCCGGCTCAGCGCGGGCTGGTCGGGCGCCGTCTTGTTGCCACTGGCCTTGGTGACATTGGCCTTGCCTTCGTTGGCGGCCTCGCACATCGCAGCCCAGCCCCTTTGGCAGTGGCTGAATGAGCCGTGGGCCAATTGGCTGGGCTTGATTTCGCGCAAGCCCATCACCGAAGACTACGTGCCCCTGCTGCCGTGGCTGGGTGTGATGTGGCTGGGCATGTGCTGTGGGCGTTGGGCGCTGCAACGCCCTGGCTCGGCGTTGGAAGGCCCGGCGCCCGGGTGGATGGCGGTTCTGGGTCGATGGAGCTTGAGCTACTACATGCTGCACCAGCCGGTGCTGCTGGGGGTGCTCAGCGCCGTGCGCTTTGTTGCTTGAACGGGTTGCGTGCCTCCAGGTGCGCCATGTAGTTGTCCACGCCTTCGCCTTCACGCGTCAGAAAACGTTCCACCGCATCGGCAAAGGCCGGGTGGGCCAGCCAGTGCGCGCTGTGGGTCTTCACGGGCAACAAGGCGCGGGCCATTTTGTGTTCGCCCTGGGCGCCGCCTTCAAAACGCCGCACGCCGTGTGCGATGCACCACATCAATGGCTGGTAGTAGCAGGCCTCGAAATGCAGGCAGTCCACCCGCTCCAGCGCACCCCAGTAGCGGCCGTAGGCCACCGCAGGTGAGGCACCTGTGTCGCTCAGGGCGATAAGGCTGCTGGCGATGGGGCGGCCTTGTGCGTCTTCGGCGATGAAGAGAAGCCAGTGACCGGGCATGTCGCGCGCGATGGCTTCAAAAAACGCGGGGGTGAGGTAGGGCGCGTTGCCGTGTTCCAGGTAAGTGCGTTCGTAGCAGCGGTAGAAAAACGCCCAGTCTGCGGCGGTGATGTCCTGGCCCCGCGCCCATCGGAAACGCACCCCGGCATCGCTCACCTTGCGCCGTTCCTGGCGGATTTTTTTTCGCTTCTCCTGGTTGAGTGTGAGCAGAAAGCTGTCGAAATCGGCGTAGGGGGGCGTGCCGTTCTGCCAGTGGAATTGCACAGTGTGTCGTGCCATGAGCCCTTGGGTGGCGGCCGTTGCCATGTCGGCATCCCGCGCGAACAGCAGGTGCAGCGATGAGATGTTTTCCGCCTCGCAGTACGCCTGTGCGGCCCGCAGCAGCGCGGCACGCGCGTGCGCATCGCGGGCCAATAGCCGCGCACCCGTTACGGGCGTGAAGGGCACCGCGATCACGGCCTTGGGGTAGTAGCGCAGGCCGTGGCGCTGGTAGGCCTCGGCCCAGGCCCAGTCGAACACGTATTCGCCGTACGAATGGCTTTTGAGGTACAGCGGACAGACCGCGTGCAACTCGTCACCAAGCCACAGGCTGATGAAGCGCGGCGCCCAGCCGGTGTGGGGGGCGGCGCTCTCGCTCTGGTGCAGTGCGCAGAGGTATTCGTGCCGCACAAAAGGGCTGGGGTCGTCGCAGTGCTGCAGCAGGGCGTTCCAGGCAACGCGGGGCAGGGCGGTGGGGTCGTCAACGACCCGGGTGACATAATCGTTTGCTGCCAATCCGGCTTCCTCGGTTTTCTGTTCCCGTCCGTTGTCCATGACCGTTTCCATCAGCATCGCCCAGCTCAATTTTGTCGTCGGCGACCTGCAGGGCAACGCCCAGCGCATCGTGCGGGCCGCCCGCGAGGCCCATGGGCGCGGCGTGCGCTTGTTGTTGACCCCTGAACTGGCCTTGTGTGGCTACGCTGCCGAAGATCTGTTTCTGCGGCCCGCCTTCATCGACGCCTGCGATGATGCCCTGAAAGCAGTGGCCCGCGAGACGGCGGGGTTGAGTGGCCTGCGCATTGTGGTGGGCCACCCGGCCCGCCGCCCGGGCGCGGAGCGCACGCGCAGCGTGTCGGTGCCCGGCTTGGTGAATGCGGCCAGCGTGGTGTGTGACGGGCAGATCACCCACACGTACGCCAAGCGCGAGTTGCCCAACTACCAGGTGTTTGACGAGCGGCGCTACTTCGCGCCCGGCAACACCCCCTGTGTGTTTGACGTGCCCGGCCACGACGGCCAGTGGGTGAAAGTGGGCTTGCTGATCTGTGAGGACGCCTGGTTCCATGCCCCGGCGGCCGATGCCAAGGCCGCAGGCGCCGAGTTGCTGGCTGTCATCAACGCCTCGCCCTTCCACGTGGGCAAGGGTGGCGAGCGCGAAACCACCATGCGCGAGCGTGTGGCCGATGTGGGCCTGCCCTTGGTGTACGCCCATCTGGTGGGTGGGCAGGACGAAATTGTGTTTGAAGGGCGCAGTTTTGCCCTCAACGCCGATGGCGCGCTGGCGGCGCGCGCACCCAGCTTCAGCGAAGCGGCGTTCGATGTGGCGCTCGATGGCGGCAGGCTGTCGGGCGCGATGGCGCCCGAGGGTTCGGTGGAAAGCGATCTCTGGCATGCCTTGGTGATGGGGGTGCGCGATTACATCGGCAAAAACGGCTTCCCCGGCGCGCTGCTGGGCCTTTCAGGCGGCATCGATTCGGCCCTGGTGCTGGCCATCGCGGTGGATGCGCTGGGCAAGGACAAGGTGCGTGCGGTGATGATGCCTTCGCCTTACACGGCCGACATCTCGTGGATTGACGCGCGGGACATGGCCACACGCATGGGCGTGCGCTACGACGAAATTTCCATCCGTCCCGAGTTCGAGGCCTTCAAGGCCAGCCTGGCAGGCGAATTTGCCGGGCTCAAGGAAGACACGACCGAAGAGAACATCCAGGCGCGCATCCGTGGCACGCTGCTGATGGCCTTGTCCAACAAGTTCGGCAGCATCGTGCTGACCACCGGCAACAAAAGCGAGATGGCCACCGGCTACTGCACGCTGTACGGCGACATGGCGGGTGGTTTTGCGGTCATCAAGGACGTGGCCAAGACCATGGTGTTCCGCCTGGCACGCTGGCGCAACGCCCACGATCCCTTTGGCGCCGGCACCGACCCCATCCCTGAGCGCATCATCACCCGCCCGCCCAGCGCCGAGCTGCGGCCCGACCAGACCGATCAGGACAGCTTGCCCGAATACGAGGTGCTCGACGCCATCATTGAGCGCTACATGGAAAACGACATGGACCCGGCACAAATCGTGGCCGCCGGTTATCCCCAGGCCGCTGTGGAGCAGGTGGTGCGCCTGATCCGCATCAACGAGTACAAGCGCCGCCAGTCACCCGTGGGTGTGCGCGTCACCCACCGGGGCTTTGGCAAGGACTGGCGTTACCCCATCACGTCCAAATACCGGTCTTGAAGCTTGTTCAATGGTGCTGCAATTGCAGCACCGATCGCATGTCGCCCACCTCGATGCCGGCGGCGTTTTTCATGGGTGGGGGCAGCAGCACTGCCAGGGCCTGGCGGCTGGCGTCGTTGGTCCACCCGAGTTGGTCCAGGGCCGACACCAAGGCCACCATCAGCGGCGTGAGGTTGCCGTCGCTCACCTTGGCCGCGATGCCCACGCCCCGGCTGAAGCTGGCGATGGCCTGCACACCATCGGCGCCCACCTTGCTGACCCAGTCACCGCCGCCCGCCCGCATCAGGAACAGGTCGTTGCGGCCTTCGCCACTGACCATCTCGGGGTGGTGGCTCATGGCGCGTGCCACGCGCAACGGCGTGCTGCCGTAGACCGAATCGGGAGTGCTCAGCGTGAGGCGGGCGAAGGCCTGGGCCAGGGCGCGCAGTGGCAGCGCGTAATTGGGTGCGCTGCAGCCGTCGGTGCCGCGCACCAGGCGTTCGGGCGCGATGCCACTGAAATGCGCCACGCTTTGGGCGATGGCCTGCTGCACCGGGTGCGCCACGTCCAGGTAGCCGGCCAAGGGCTGACCCAGCACGTGCGCGAGCATCAACATGCCCGTGTGCTTGCCGGAGCAGTTGTGTTGCAACCGGGTGTATGTCGCGCCAGGCGGAGGCGTTTGGCCCAGTGTCCGGAAAAAGTAGGGCTCGTGTGTGCCACAGGCTAAAGCCGCGTCGCTCGCGCCTATGCGTGCCAGCAGCGTTGCCACGCGTTCCGTGTGGCGCGGCTCGCCGTTGTGGCTGGCGCACAGCAGGGCGATGTCGGCGTCCTCCAGCGACCACCGCTGCGCTGCCTGCGCGATCAGCGGCATGGCCTGAAAAGGCTTGAGCGCCGAGCGGGTGAAGAGGGGGAAATCGATGTCGCCCGCGCTGGCCAACACGTCACCAGAGGCGCTGACCACGGCAAAACTGCCGAAATGGACGTTTTCAGGGTGGCCGCCGCGGAAAGTGGCGGCAATCGGAACGTGACGGGGCAGATGAGGTGTGGGCATGGGCCCACATTGTGCCCCGCGTGATAAAGTTTTGGCTTTCCCCACTCAGCCCGGAGCCCCACGCATGAAGCAGATCACCGCCGTCATCAAACCCTTCAAGCTGGAAGAGGTGCGCGAAGCCCTGGCCGAGCAGGGGGTGACCGGTTTGACGGTGACCGAGGTCAAGGGCTTTGGGCGCCAGAAGGGCCACACCGAGTTGTACCGTGGCGCCGAGTACGTGGTGGACTTCCTGCCCAAGGTCAAGATCGAGGTGGTGGTCAAGGACGATGACGTGGACCGCTGTGTGGACGCCATCATCCGCGCGGCCCGCACCGGCAAAATTGGCGACGGCAAGATTTTTGTCACCGAGGTGGAGCGCGTCATCCGCATCCGCACCGGCGAACAGGACGACACGGCGGTCTGATTCCGATCAGATCTCGTCCAGCCTGGCCTGCGTGGTCAGGCCCGCGGCCTGCACCAAGTTGGGCAACAGCGCGGTGGCGTCCGCCTCCACGCGCAACATGTCCATCTGCCAGTCGCCCATGAAGCCTTGTGCGACGGCGCTGCGAAAAAAGCCCATCAGGCCGTCGTAGTAGCCCGCGCTGTTGAGCAGGCCCAGCGGCTTGTTGTGGTAACCCAACTGCTGCCAGGTCCAGACCTCAAACAATTCCTCAAACGTGCCAATGCCGCCAGGCAAGGCCAGGAAGGCATCGGCGTGTTCGGCCATCAGGCGTTTGCGCTCGTGCATGGTTTGCACCACGTGCAGTTCGGTGCAATCGGTGTTGGCGGCTTCCTTGTCCACCAGCGCCTGCGGAATGACACCAATGACGCGACCTCCGGCCGCCAGCGTGGCTTGAGCCACCACACCCATCAGACCATTGCGCCCGCCGCCGTAGACCAGTTGGCCACCGTGGCGGCCTATCCACTCGCCCACTTGGGCAGCGGCTTCGGTGTAGGTGGGCAGGGCGCCAGGGCGCGAGCCGCAATAAACGCAGAGAGAGAAGTTCGGGGTCATGTCGTCAGAAGAAGTGGTGCCACAGAGCCGCAGCCCAGATACCGCCACACAGCAGCAGGCTGAGCAGCACAGCCGCGCTGCCCATGTCTTTGGCACGTTTGGACAGCGCGTGCCACTCGGGGCCAATGCGGTCGATGGCGGTTTCAATGCCGGTGTTGAGCAATTCGACGATCAGCACCAGCACCACGGCGCCACACAGCAAGGCGACTTCCAGCCAACTCTGGCCGACCCAGAACGCCAGGGGCAGCAGCAGCACGGCGGCCACCATCTCCTGGCGTAGCGCAGTCTCGCCCCAGCCGGCGCGCAGGCCTTCGAGGGAATAGCCAAAGGCGTGCACCAGGCGCGACAGGCCGTGGCGCTGCTTTTGTGCCGTGGGCGCCTCGCGTTCCTGCATGGGGGCGGTCATTTTTTGCGCTCCACGTGGACGAGGCGGGTGCCGGCCAGCGCGTCGTGCCAGAACTGCCCAAGCGGGTGAAAACGCGAGAGGATGGCCCAAATGGCCACCCAGCCGCAGACGAGCACCAAGGCCTCGCCGCCGCTCACGCCCTGCGCCCAACTCACGGCCAGCGGCGGCACAAACCACAGCCACGACAGCACGTAGCGCCACAGACCTCGCGCTTGGGTGATGGGTTGACCTAGGGCATCGACGACACGGATGTCCCAGGTTTTCATGGCCAGGGTCTGGCCTTTCGACCAGAACCAGGCGAAATAAATGCCGAACACCACAAACAGAAAAAACTGCAGGCCGAACCGGTTGTCCAGTGCGTGGCGGGTTTGGGTGAGGGTGGAAAACAAATAGCCGGCAATGAACACCACACCAAACATCAACATGCCTTCGTACAGCCAGCAGGCCATGCGGCGCATCAGCGTGGGGGCCCTCAGCGGGGCGGTGTTGGCGGTGGCGGGGGATGTGGAAACCGGTGCGGACGACATGAGACGGGCGCCTGGGGCGCAAGAACAGTGCGCGGATTGTCGCATCACGAAATGAACAATTTTTATGGATTGATTTTTGTGGCAGCTTGCTGCAGTGCGATAATGCGCGCTGCAAGTCAAAAGGCAAACGGGTCTTCGTCGCGCGGTTTACGTTACCGCCCATGGCGTTGGCCTCAAGTCCCGAAGCCGCTTCACAAGAGTGGGCCAAGGGGCACCCAAGGTATTTCGTCAGAGAAATTCTCGAAAGGTTCATCATGGAAATCAACAAGGCCGAAATGGCCTCGGCCGCCGCTGCCGGCGCAGCCGATTCCCAAGAACTCCGCGGAGCGGAAATCCTCGTCAAGGCCCTGCAGGCCGAGAACGTCCAGTACATCTGGGGCTACCCCGGTGGTGCGGTGCTGCACATCTACGACGCTTTCTACAAACAAGACACCATTCAGCACGTGCTGGTGCGCCACGAACAGGCGGCCGTGCACGCTGCCGACGGCTATGCCCGCGCCACCGGTGATGTGGGCGTGGCGCTGGTCACCTCCGGCCCCGGCCTGACCAACGCGGTCACCGGCATTGCCACGGCCTACATGGACAGCATTCCCATGGTCATCATCAGCGGTCAGGTGCCGACTGCGGCCATTGGCCTGGATGCCTTCCAGGAGTGCGACACCGTCGGCATCACCCGCCCCATCGTCAAGCACAACTTCCTGGTGAAGGACGCGCGTGACATGGCCATGGTGATGAAAAAAGCGTTCCATATCGCCCGCAGTGGCCGCCCCGGCCCGGTGGTGGTGGACATCCCCAAGGATGTGTCCTTCAACAAGGTGCCCTACCACGGCTACCCCGAGAAGGTGGAAATGCGCTCCTACAACCCGGTGCGCAAGGGCCACGGTGGGCAAATTCGCAAGGCGCTGCAGCTGCTGCTCAATGCCAAGCGCCCCTACATCTACACCGGCGGCGGCGTGCTGCTGGGCAACGCGGTGCAAGAGTTGCGCACCCTGGTGGATATGCTGGGTTATCCAGTCACCAACACCCTGATGGGTTTGGGTGCCTACCCCGCCACCGAGAAAAAATTCCTGGGCATGCTGGGCATGCACGGCACCATCGAAGCCAACAACGCGATGCAAAACTGCGACGTGCTGCTGGCCGTGGGTGCACGTTTTGACGACCGAGTGATTGGCAACCCCAAACACTTCGCATCGGTCGATCGCAAGATCATCCACATCGACATCGACCCGTCCAGCATTTCCAAGCGCGTCAAGGTGGACGTGCCCATCGTTGGCGACGTGAAAGATGTGTTGACCGAGCTGATCAACATGGTGCGCGAGAGCACCACCCGACCGGACGAGAAAGCCTTGTCGGCCTGGTGGGACACCATCGAAGGCTGGCGTGCGCGCGACTGCATGAAGTACGACCGCGGCAACAAGGACGTGATCAAGCCGCAGATGGTGATCGAGACCCTGTGGAACATGACCAAGGACGCCGATGCCTACATCACGTCCGACGTTGGCCAGCACCAGATGTGGGCGGCGCAGTACTACAAGTTCAACGAACCGCGTCGCTGGATCAACTCCGGTGGCCTGGGCACCATGGGCGTGGGCATCCCGTACGCCATGGGCATCAAGCTGGCCAAGCCCGAGAGCGAAGTCTTCTGCGTCACGGGTGAAGGCTCGGTGCAGATGTGCATCCAGGAACTGTCCACCTGCCTGCAGTACAACACCCCCATCAAGGTGCTGTCGCTCAACAACCGTTACCTGGGCATGGTGCGTCAGTGGCAGGAGATCGAGTACTCCGGCCGCTACAGCCACAGCTACATGGACGCGCTGCCCAATTTCGTGAAGTTGGCCGAGGCCTATGGCCATGTGGGCCTGCTGATCGAGCGCCCCGAAGACGTGGAAGGTGCGTTGCGCGAGGCGCGCCGCCTGAAGGATCGCACGGTGTTCATCGACTTCCGCACCGATCCGACCGAAAACGTTTTCCCCATGGTTCAGGCCGGCAAAGGCATCACCGAGATGCTGCTGGGTTCCGAAGACCTGTAAGCGGTTGAGCGTCAGGCGTGGTGCGTTGAGCGTGGGTTCACGCCAAACGCTCAACGCCCAACGCTGAACTTCCCCCAGACGAATCTATTTGTCGCCAAGCCCGCTGTTTACCGGCAGCGGGGGAGGGCGCAGAAAAGAGGAATCAACACATGAAACACATCATTGCCGTTCTCATCGAGAACGAAGCCGGCGCCCTGTCCCGCGTGGTGGGCCTGTTCTCGGCCCGGGGCTACAACATCGAATCGTTGACTGTGGCACCGACGGAAGACCCGTCCTTGTCGCGCATGACCATCCAGACCACCGGGTCGGACGACGTCATCGAGCAGATCACCAAACACCTCAACCGCCTCATCGAAGTGGTCAAGGTGGTCGATCTGACCGAGGGCTCGTACACCGAGCGCGAGCTCATGATGGTGAAGGTGCGCGCGGTGGGCAAGGAGCGCGAGGAGATGAAGCGCATGGCCGACATCTTCCGTGGCCGCATCATCGACGTGACCGACAAGAGCTACACCATCGAACTCACCGGCGACCAGGCCAAGAACGACGCCTTCCTGCAAGCCATAGAACGCAGCGCCATTTTGGAGACGGTTCGCACCGGCGCCAGTGGCATTGGCCGTGGCGAACGCATCCTGCGCGTCTGACCCCTTCTTCTTCACCCGCTACCATTGCTGGTTTTTCACAATTTCAACCGGAGCAACCCCATGAAAGTTTTCTACGACAAAGACTGTGACCTGAGCCTGATCAAAGGCAAGACCGTGGCCATCATCGGCTACGGCTCGCAAGGCCACGCCCACGCACAAAACCTCAACGACAGCGGCGTCAAGGTCGTGGTCGGCCTGCGCAAGGGCGGTGCCTCGTGGGACAAGGTCGGCAAAGCCGGCCTGACCGTGATGGAAGTCAACGACGCCGTCAAGGCCGCAGATGTGGTCATGATCCTGCTGCCTGACGAGCAGATCGCCGAGGTGTACACCAACAACGTCGCGCCCAACATCAAGCAAGGCGCTTCGCTGGCCTTCGCCCACGGCTTCAACGTGCACTACAACCAGGTTGTGCCACGCGCCGATCTGGACGTGTGGATGGTGGCTCCCAAGGCACCCGGCCACACCGTGCGCAACACCTACACCCAGGGTGGCGGCGTGCCCCACCTGGTGGCCGTGCACCAGGACAAGAGCGGCAAGGCCCGTGATCTGGCCCTGAGCTACGCCATGGCCAACGGTGGTGGCAAGGCCGGCATCATCGAGACCAACTTCAAGGAAGAGACCGAGACCGACCTGTTCGGTGAACAGGCTGTTTTGTGTGGTGGTGCGGTCGAGCTGATCAAGATGGGTTACGAAACCCTGACCGAAGCTGGCTACGCACCCGAGATGGCCTACTTCGAATGCCTGCATGAGCTGAAGCTGATCGTGGACCTGATCTACGAAGGTGGCATCGCCAACATGAACTACTCGATCTCCAACAACGCGGAGTTTGGCGAGTATGTGACCGGCCCCGAGGTGATCAACGAAGAGTCGCGCAAGGCCATGCGCAATGCGCTCAAGCGCATCCAGAACGGCGACTACGCCAAGATGTTCATCCAGGAAGGCCGCCTGAACTATCCGTCGATGACGGCCCGCCGCCGCAACACGGCCGACCACAGCATCGAAGTGGTGGGTGCCCAGTTGCGCGCCATGATGCCCTGGATTGCCAAGAACAAGCTGGTCGATCAGACCCGCAACTGATCTGCTTCCAGCAACAAAAACGGCCCCGATCGGGGCCGTTTTTGTTTTCGGGCGCCGGGCGTTCAGCAGCCGCGCGTCACCGGCATGTCCACCTCGCTTTTCAGAGCGAGTTGTTTGGCCAGCTCCAGCTTGGCCAGGGACTGGCGGTGCACCTCGTCCGGGCCGTCGGCCAGGCGCAGGGTGCGTTGGTGGGCATAGCTGTAGGCGAGCGAGAAGTCGTCGCTGACGCCGGCTGCGCCGTGCGCCTGGATGGCCCAGTCGATGATCTGGCAAGCCATGTTGGGGGCCACCACCTTGATCATCGCGATCTCGGCCTTGGCCACCTTGTTGCCCACGGTGTCCATCATGTAGGCGGCCTTGAGTGTGAGCAGGCGCGCCTGTTCGATCATGCAGCGCGCCTCTGCAATGCGTTCATGCCACACCGATTGGGCCGAAATGGGCTTGCCAAATGCCACACGGCTGTTGAGGCGTTTGCACATCAGCTCCAGCGCGCGCTCGGCCGCGCCTATGGTGCGCATGCAGTGGTGGATGCGGCCCGGGCCGAGGCGGCCCTGGGCGATCTCAAAGCCACGACCTTCCCCGAGCAGCAGGTTGGTCACCGGCACGCGCACGTCCTTGAGCAACACTTCCATGTGGCCGTGTGGCGCGTCGTCGTAGCCGAACACCGACAGCGGCCGTAGCACCGTGATGCCCGGGGTGTTGGACGGCACCACGACCATGGACTGCTGCGAATGGCGGGGCGCCTCGGGGTCGGTCTTGCCCATCACGATGTAGACCGCGCAACGCGGATCACCCGCGCCGGAGGACCACCACTTGCGACCGTTGATGACGTAGTGGTCGCCGTCCCGGCGGATGCTGCACTGGATGTTGGTGGCGTCTGAAGAGGCCACCTCGGGCTCGGTCATCAGGAAAGCAGAGCGGATCTCGCCGCGCAGCAGCGGCTCCAGCCATTGGTCCTTGATGGCTTCGCTGGCGTAGCGTTCCAGTGTCTCCATGTTCCCAGTGTCCGGCGCCGAGCAGTTGAACACCTCGGCGGCAAACGGCACACGACCCATGATTTCGCACAGGGGCGCGTATTCCAGGTTGGACAGGCCTTCGGGTGCGCGTGGTGAGCGTGGCAAAAAGAGGTTCCACAAGCCGGCGGCACGCGCCTTCGGTTTGAGCTCTTCGATCAGGGTGGTGGGCACCCAGGCATTGCCCTTGGCGCGGTTGGCTGCAATTTCTTCAAAAAAACGCGCCTCGTTGGGGTAGATGTGCTCGTCCATGAAAGCCAGCAGGCGGGCTTGCATGTCCTTGACTTTGGGGGTGTAGTCGAAATCCATGGGGAGTCCTAGGGTGGGGAAAGGGGTTCAACCGTGCTGCTGGGCGAAGCGCCAGGCCATTTCGGCCATGGGGCGAGCGCCCTCGGCCGACTTGCGGGCCTGTGCGCTGGAGGCGGTGCCGGATTCGGCACGCTTGGCGATGCCTTGCAAGATGGCGGCGAGGCGGAACATGTTGTAGGCCAGGTAGAAGTTCCAGTCGGCCCGCAACTGCTCGGGCGTGGCCAGGCCGGTGCGCTGGCAGTACAGGGCGATGTATTCGTCTTCGGAGGGTATGCCGAGCGCCGCCAGATCCAGCCCACCGATGCCACGGAACAGCCCCGGCGGGATGTGCCACGACATGCAGTGGTAGCTGAAGTCGGCAAAGGGGTGGCCCAGGGTGGACAGTTCCCAGTCCAGCACGGCCAGCACACGCGGCTCGCTGGGGTGGAACATGAGGTTGTCGAGCCGGTAGTCGCCGTGCACCACCGACACCAGGTCTTCGCGGCGCGCCATCGCCGGGATGTGGGCGGGCAGCCACTCGATGAGCTGTTCCATCTCTGGGATGGGCTGGGTCAGCGGGCCGGCGCCGTCGGCGCTGGCCTGGTACTGTTTGGTCCAGCGGCCAATCTGGCGCTCGAAGTAGTTGCCGGGTTTGCCATAGGTGCTCAACCCGGCGGCGGCCACATCCACCGTGTGCAGCGCGGCCATCACACGGTTCATTTCGAGGTAGATGTCGCGTCGCTCGGCAGGGCTGAAACCGGGCAGGGACTGGTCCCACAACACACGGCCTTGCACGAATTCCATCACATAAAAGGCGCGTCCGATGACCGACTCGTCCTCGCACAACACAAACATCTGCGCCACCGGCACGCCGGTGCCGCGCAGGCCGCTCATGACTTTGAACTCCCGTTCGATGGCGTGGGCCGAGGGCAGCAACTTGGCCACCGGGCCGGGTTTAGCGCGCATCACGTAGGCACGGCCAGGCGTGAGCAGCTTGTAGGTGGGGTTGGACTGGCCGCCCTTGAACATCTCGACCTGCAGCGGGCCGGCGAAACCGGGCAGGTGGGCCAGCAGCCAGCGCTCCAGCGCGGGCACATCAAAGGCGTGTTGGTCGGCCACGGCACGGGTGCCGGTGAAATCTTCAGTGGCACTCATGTCGCGGTGGACTCCGGAAAAAAGATCAGTTTTCGGCTTCGGCGATGCGCATCAGCATTGGCCGGTCGCGCAGCACCAGGCCACCGGGTTCGATGCGGATGGCGTCTTCGCGCTCCATGGATTTGAGTTCCTGGTTGACCCGCTGGCGCGAAGCACCCAGCAGTTGCGCCAACTCTTCCTGCGCCAACTGCAGACCGATGCGGACCTCGTTGTTGTCGTTCAGGCAGGGCACGCCGTAGCTGCGTGCCAGGTGCAGCAACTGCTTGGCCAGCCGCGCACGCAAGGGCAGGGTGTTGAGGTCTTCGACCAGACCGAACAGCGTGCGGATGCGCCGCGCCTGCAGCCGCATCAAGGCCTCGTACAGTTCCACGTGCTGGGCCAGTATTTTCTGGAAATCGGTGCGCGACACGCACAGCAGCGTGGTGGCACCGTGTGCGTAGGCATCGTGGGTGCGCCGGTCGCCGTCGAACATGGCCACATCGCCAAACCACACGCCGGGTTCTACATAGGTCAGTGTGATCTGCTTGCCCGACAAGGAGGTGGAACTCACCCGCACCGCGCCCTTGGCCACCGCGGTCCACTCGGTGGGCGGTTCGCCGCGGGCGACGATCAGGTCGCCGTCCTTGAAGCGTTTGACGTGGGCGCATCGAAGAATGTCGTGTCTCAGGGAGGGCGAGAGGTTGGAAAACCAGCGACCGCTGTTGATCGCCTCTCGTTCGTCCATTGTCAGAATCGGTTCGTCCATGGGCTGTCTTTTCAGTGACTGGATAAGCCGGGTTTGTCGCGCGAGCGACCCCGGCGGTTCGACTCAGCGGTACCGGGGTTCGCGCTTTTCAAGAAAGGCGCCAATGCCCTCGCCGCCATTGGCATGGTGCAGGTTGCGCACAAAGTGATCGCGCTCGGCGCTCAGTTGTGCGTGCAGCGCCTGGTTGGGTGCGTCGTTGACCAGCTCCTTGAGGCTGGCCAGCACATTGGGCGCGCGTGCATTGAGCCGCTCAGCAAGCGCCAGCGCGGCGTTCACGCTGGCGGTGGGTGCCGTGACCTCGTTGACCAGACCCAGTGCATGCAGGCGGGGCGCGCTCATGCGTTCGCCCAGCATCAGCAATTGCATGACGGTGGCGCGCGGCAACTGCCGCGCCAACGCCCAGCTGCCACCGCCGTCGGGCGACAGGCCCACGTTGCTGTAGGCCATCACAAACACCGCGTTGTCGGCGGCCACCACCATGTCGCAGGCCAGCGCCACCGAGAAGCCAGCGCCGGCACAAGCGCCTTCCACCGCCGCGATCACCGGCTTGGAGCAGGCGTGGATGGCCTCAATCCAGCTGTGCAGGCCTTCGTCCATGCCACGCGCCTGGAACTCCGGCGGCTTCTGACGGTTGTCCTTGAGCCGCTGCAATTGCCCACCAGCGCAGAAGTGCGCCCCTTCGCCGGTGAGCACGATGCTGCGCACCTCGGGGTTGCTGTCGGCGGCATTGAAGGCCTCGATGCCGGCGGTGTAGATGTCGGGGCCCAGCGCGTTGCGGTGCTCCGGGTTGCTGATGGTCAGCACCATGGTGGCGCCGACGCTGTGGCTTTGGAGCGATGCGGCCACCGCTCAGCCCTCTTCGTGCATGAGGCTTAGGCCCAGCGCGCCACGCCGGCGCAGCCAGGGGCTGGGGCGGTAGCGTTGGTCGCCGTACACGGTCTGCAGGTTGAACAGGATTTCGAGCACGTTGGTGGGGCCCACGCGGTCGCCCATGGCCAGCGGGCCCATGGGGTAGCCCAGGCCCAGGGTGACGGCGGTTTCCAGGTCCTTGGGGCTGCAGATGGCCTGCTGGCAGATGTCGGCGGCGATGTTGACGATGGTGGCCACCACGCGCTGGGTGACAAAGCCGCCGCTGTCGCGCACCACGCTCACAGCCTTGCCGTCTTTGGCAAATAGGGCGTGCGCGGCGTCGCGCATGTCGGGGCGGGTGGCGGGGTTGGTGGCCAGCACACGGCGCTTGGTGGCGGCGTCTTCCAGCATCATGTCGATGCCCACGGTGCGGGTGGCGTCGAGGCGCTCCACGGCGGCGATGGTGGTCACGTCCATGCCCAGCGGCGCCACCAGAATCAGCGCCTGTTCGCTCGGCTGTTGCCCGGTTTCGATCCGTGCACCCAGGTCCTTGAGCAACTGGTACAGCTCGGGGCGGCGCGCGGCCTTGGCCGGCACCCACACGGGTGGCAGTTCGGCCACCTGGGGCACGGGTGGCTCGGGCGGCATTTGTGCCACGCCATCGGCGTATTTGTAGAAGCCTTCGCCCACCTTCTTGCCCACCACACCGCCGGCCAGGCGCTGGGCGGTGATCACGCTGGGGCGGTAGCGCGCCTCTTCGTAGTACTGGTGGTAGATGGACTCCATCACCGGGTGCGAGACGTCGAGTGCCGTGAGGTCCATCAGCTCGAAGGGGCCCAGGCGAAAGCCCATCTGGTCTTTGAGGATGCGGTCGATGGTGGCGAAGTCGGCCACGTTTTCGCCCACCACGCGCAAGGCCTCGGTGCCATAGCCCCGGCCTGCGTGGTTGACGATGAAGCCCGGGGTGTCTTGCGCCAGCACGGGCGTGTGGCCCATGGCGCGTGCGTAGGCGCTGAGCTGCTCGCACACGGCAGCGTCGGTCTTGAGGCCTGCAATGACCTCAACCACACGCATCAGCGGCACGGGGTTAAAAAAGTGGTAACCGGCCAGACGCTGGGGGCGCTTCAGTTGTGCGGCAATGGCCGTCACCGACAGCGAGGAGGTGTTGGTGGCCAGCACCGCGTCGGGGCCAACAATGCCTTCGAGGTCGCCAAAAATCTGGCGCTTCACGTCCAGGCGTTCCACCACGGCTTCCACCACCATCTGGCAAGGCGCGAGTTGAGTCAGTTCAGTGGCGATGGACAAACGGCCCTTGAGTTGCGCCACCGCTTCGGCTGTGAGCTTGCCTTTGGCGGCCAGTTTGTCCCACTGTTCGCCCAAGGCCGCAGCGGCCTTCTCGGCAGCGCCTGCACCAGCGTCAAACAGCCACACCTGGCTGCCGGCCTGCGCGGCAATTTGCGCAATTCCGCGACCCATGGCGCCCGTGCCCACCACCCCTACTGTTTCAAATTGGAGACTCATTGCTCTGACCCTGCCTCAATCGTTAATTGGTTATGACAAAATGTTTCCGTACACCGAACAACGCCCATGGAAACCAAGGAACGCCTGATGCTCAAGTATGCGCTGGGCGGTATTGTGCTCTCGACCTCACTGCACAGTGCCGCATTGTCCTTGGGTGGCTCATCGGGGCAGGCCGTCATTGGTCGCCCGCTGGACATATCCGTGCGGTCGAGCGCGCCGCTGGCCGACATCGAATCCGCCGGTTGCCTGTTGGCCGAAGTGCAGTACGGTGACAGCGTCTTGCCCGCCAGCAGTGTGTCCCTGAGCGTACAGGCTGCGGGCGATGGGGCCCTCATACGCGTGCGCAGCAGTGTGCCGGTCAACGAGCCCGTGGTCAGTGTGTTGCTGCAAACCGGTTGCGCCGCAGATCGCTACAGCCGCAAGTACACCTTGCTGGCCGATCTGGACCCGGCATTGGCGCCGCCGCCCGCCGTGGCGTCGCCACCGCTGGTGGTGTTGTCGCCACGGACGGGTGCGCCCGCGCAGCTGCCCAGCTTGCCACCACTGGCACCGTCCAGCCCTGGCGCTGTTTTGGCCGATCCTGCACCGCTCGCCGCCAACCCGGTGCGCCCGTCGCCACCTGTAAGGCAGACGCCGCCACCTGCACCACAGGCTGCCGCCAGCCCACCCCGCCCCAAACCTGCGGCACGCCCTCCTGCGCGCCCCAAGCCTGTCGCTGCCAAGCAGGTGGCTGCGGCACCGGCCGCGCCCAAAGCGGCGGCAGCGGCGCCCGTGGCACCTGCGCCAGCGCCAGCAGGGTCACGGCTCAAACTCGATCCTGTGGACTTGTCGCCCGGTCAGAACCCAGGTCTCAAACTCAACACCGAGTTGCAGGGCCCGCTGACCGGCACCGAGGCAGATCGCAAAGCCGCGGCCGAGTTGTGGGCCGCCTTGAACACGCCGCCTGACAAGGCCGCCGAAGACGCCCGCCGTTTGGCCTCGATGGAAGCCGAATTGAAGGCCTTGCGCGAGCATCAGGCCGGGCTGCAAGCCAGCATGGCCGCACTCACCGCTCAGATTCAGGCCGAGCGCGATGAGCGTGCGCCCAAGTCGTTGTTGTACGCACTGGCGGCGGCGCTGGTGCTGGCAGGTGCGGCGCTGGCCTGGTTGTTGACCGAACGCAAGCGGCAGCGCGCCACGCAGGGGCAGGGCGATCTGCCCTGGTGGCAATCGGTGCAGGACAGCGGCGGCGTGGCCTCGCTGCCCGCCAGCACGCCCAGCGCACCGACGTTGGCCGCAGCGCCTGCCGCGCCCGTCACGCAGGCGGCTGCCGTGGCATTCCCTGAGGTGGACGACAACGCCATGGCGGCCTTGCATGTGAATGAGGCCACCGAGTCCTCGTTCGCCGCGTTCACAGAGGATGCGCCGGTGTCGCTGGAAGCGTTGCTGGACCTGGTGCAGCAAGTGGAGTTTTTCGAATCGCTGCAACAAAACACTGAGGCCACCTTGGTGCTGGAACAGTTTGTTGAGGAGCACCCCTCGTCGTGCGAGTTGCCCTACCTGCTGATGATGCAACACGCGCAGGCGCAGGGCGACACCGAGCGCCTGCGCGAGCTGGCGCGTCGTTTTGAGCTGGCGTTTGGTGCCCAGGCACCCGATGTCACCTGCTACACGCCGGGTGTGGCTGGGCTGGACACGCAGTCCAAGTTCATCGATGTGCTCACGCGGTTCTGGCCCGACGAGCAGGTGCTGGGCTTGCTGCGCAACACCGTGCTGGCGCCGCCCGGTACCGGTTTGCTGGAGAAGCACAGCCTGCAGGCCTTTGAAGATGCGCTGTTGCTCTACAGCGTGGCGCACACCTTGTTGGGCGACACCGACTTGCGCACGCCTGGCCCCGCGCCGGAGGCGGTGGCCTCCTGGGTGGCCCCTGCCGCTGTTGCGGTGGTCGCTGTCGCTGCGCCTGTACCTGCGCCAGCGCCAGCGCCGGTCGAGTCTGACGGTGGGCTGGATCTGGACCTGTCCTTCACCCCCGACCACGACATCCCTGCGCCCGCCGAGGCGCCGGTGCCCACCGACGAATCACAGGGCCGCGAGCTGCCCATGCTGGATTTCGACCTGTTTGCCATCGAGGAAGAAGACAAGGGCGGCCAGCCGCCTGCCAAAACCTGAGGCGGCTGGTTCAGCGCCTGACCTGCAACGCGCCCGGGTTGACGATGTTGGTGGGGGTGCCTTTGATGAAGTTCACCACGTTGTCGAAGGCGGCTGAAAAATAGAGTTCATAGCTCTCCTGCTCCACGTAGCCGATGTGTGGGGTGCAGATGCAGTTTTCCAGGCGCAGCAGCGCGTGCCCTTGCAGGATGGGCTCGGACTCGAACACATCCACTGCCGCCATGCCTGGGCGCCCCCGGTTGAGTGCGCCCAGCAAGGCATCGGGTTCGATCAGCTCGGCGCGCGAGGTGTTGACCAGCACGGCAGTGGGCTTCATGCGGGCCAGGTCTTCGAGCGTCACGCAGCCTGTGGTGCTTTCGGCCAGTCGCAGGTGCAGGCTCAGCACGTCGCAGCTTTCGAAAAAGGCCTCTTTGGTGGTGGCCACGTCAAAGCCATCCTGCAGGGCACGTTGCCTGGCCGCTTCGCTGCCCCACACCTGCACCCGCATGCCAAATGCGCGGCCATAGCCTGCGACCAACTGGCCAATGCGCCCATAGCTCCACACGCCCAGCACCTTGCCCTTGAGCACCTGCCCCAGACCAAAGTTCGGTGGCATCGAGGCCGCCTTGAGCCCCGACTGCTGCCAGCCGCCGTGTTTGAGGCTGGAGATGTAGTGGGGCAGGCGGCGCATAGCGGCCATCACCAGGGCCCAGGTCAGCTCGGCCGGCGCCACCGGCGAACCCACGCCTTCGGCCACAGCCACGCCCTTTTCGGTGCAGGCCGCCACGTCGATGTGGGCGCCCACGCGGCCGGTTTGTGCGATCAGTTTGAGCCGAGGCAGTTTTTCAACCAACTGGCGGGAAATGATGGTGCGTTCGCGGTTCAGCACCAGCACGTCGGCGTCGCGCAGGCGTACCGACAACTGGCCCACACCCTTGACCGTGTTGGTGTAGACCTTGGCGGGGTAGGGTTCAAGTTTCTCGGCACAGGCCAGCTTGCGGACGGCGTCTTGGTAGTCGTCCAAAATCACGATGTTCATGCCGCTATTGTGCCTTCCTGGGTTTTGTGGCCGGCCGGCCGGAAGTGCCGTGGCGAGGTGCCCATGCAGGCCTTGAACATGGCGCTGAACGCGCTTTCGCTGGCGTAGCCGCTGTCGGCTGCCACCTGGGCCACCGGCGTGCCTTGGGCCAGCCTTGGCAGCGCCCGCGCCAGCACCGCCTGCTGGCGCCAGTGGTGAAAACTCATGCCCAGTTCGGCCCGAAACAGCCGCGCCATGGTGCGCTCGCTCGCGCCGTGGGCGGCGGCCCACTGGGCCAGGGTGGCAAAGGTGTTCGGTTGCGCCAGCAGTTCGTCGCACAAGGCGCGCAACCGCCGGTCGCCTCGCCCGGCGGGGGGCATGGGCACCCCCACCGGCAGGCAGGTGGCGTGCGTCAGCTCGTGCCGCACCAAGGTGGTCAGCGCTGCTTGTTCATCGGCGTGCTCGCGGTAGCTGGCGTGGTCCTGCGCGTCGATCAGCGCGTGCAGCAGGGGCGTCACCGCGAGCACCCGCACCTGTTCCCAGCCCGCCTGGAACAGGCTGGCGTGCAGGTAGACCGTGCGCGACTGCGCGGCTTCCACCACCATGACGGAGTGCAAGGCGCCAGGCGGAATCCACACCGCACGTTGCGGTGGCACCACCACCGAGATGTCTTGTTCGCTGCCTCCGTGGCCTGCGGCGCGCACCGCGACCTGCAGCAGCCCACTGGCGCAACAGGCCAGTTGGGCCCATTCGTGCCGATGGGGCTCGAAGTGGGTGTCTTGAGGCAGGTCACGCAGACGCGTGCGCAGGGGACGCTGCGGCGTGGGGGCGAAGGGCTCGGTGTCGTCCACCGTGATAGCGATGGGGGTCTTGGTGCGGCGCATGTCGGCAATGGGATGTGGATGGGTGTGCTCTTGACGGTAATTCGCTACAAGTTGACGATTTGTCGGCAGACAGACTCCCGGTGGCAGCCTACCATGCCAGCCATGAACACTGCCACCCTTTCAAGCGCCGACATCGCCCCCGTGCCCCTCAGGCAAGACGCCGCCGTCATGGGGCTGGTTGGGTTGGCGCACGCCTGCTCGCACTTCACCCACCTGCTGTTGCCGCCGCTGTTCCCCATGTTCATGCGCGACTTCGGGCTGAGCTACGCCGATGTGGGTTTTCTCATGACGGTGTTTTTTGTCATCTCCGGCATGGGCCAGGCCTTGTCTGGTTTTGTGGTGGACCGCCTGGGCGCACGCCCGGTGTTGTTTGGCGCCATCGGGCTGTTCCTGTTGGCATCGCTGGTGGCCTCGCAAGCCACCGGGTACGGCGGCTTGTTGCTGGTGGTGGTGCTGGCGGGCATGGGCAATGCACCTTTCCACCCCTGCGACTTCACCATCCTCAACCAGCGTGTGTCCACGCCCCGGCTGGGGCATGCCTTCAGCGTGCACGGCCTCACAGGCAGCCTGGGCTGGGCCTTGGCGCCGGTGTTCCTGGTGGGCATTTCCTCCCTGCACGACCGCGAGACCGCTTACCTTTCGGCCGCTGTGCTCTATGTGGTGGTGCTGAGCGTGTTGTACTGGAAACGCGACCTGCTGCGCACCGAGGTGGTGGTGCGGCATGCCGATGCCCCCAAACACAGCGACCTGGCCTTCATGAAGTTGCCTGTGGTGTGGTGGTGTTTTGCCTTTTTCCTGCTCTCCACCATGACATTGGCCGTGGTGCAGAACTACTCGGCGTCGATTCTCAAGGCGGTTCACGGCATCAGTCTGGAGGCCGCCACGCTCACGGTCACCTCGTACATGTTGTGCAGTGCGCTGGGCATGATGGTGGGTGGTTTTGTGGCCGCCCGGTCCGCGCACAGCGAACGTGTGGTGGCTTGGTCCATGGGCTGCGGCGCGGTCTTGATGTTGGTGTGCGCCACCGCGTGGCTGGGTGGCACCGGCACCATGGTGGTGCTGGCCTTGACCGGCTTTGCCGTCGGCATTGGTGGCCCCAGCCGCGACATGATGATTCGCAAGGCCACGCCCAAGGGGGCCACGGGCCGTGTGTATGGCACCGTCTACTCTGGGCTGGACGTTGGCTTTGCGATTGCGCCGGTGGTGTTTGGTGTGGTGATGGACCGGGGCTGGTACGCTGCCACGCTGGTGGGGGCAGCCATCACCCTGATGCTCTCGGTGGTGGCGGCGGTGGGCGTGGGGCAGCGCACCCGGCAGGCTTGAAAAGGGCTCGCATGAGACGCGGGACAGGGAGAAGTGGGGCAGGGCGCGGTCGGGGCACAATCACGCCATGACCCAAACCCTTGCCGGCCACCTCCTCGTTGAATGCCTTCTTGCCCAGGGCGTCACCCATGCCTTTGGCGTACCAGGCGAAAGCTACCTCGCTGTGCTGGACGGTTTCCACCACCACGCCGACAAGATCCAGTTTGTGATCTGCCGGCAGGAGGGTGGAGCCGCCTTCATGGCCGAGGCCCACGGCAAACTCAGCGGGCGCCCCGGTGTGTGTTTTGTGACGCGGGGTCCGGGTGCCACCAACGCGTCCATCGGCCTGCACACGGCCTTCCAAGACTCCACTCCGATGGTGTTGCTGGTGGGTGATGTGGCCAGCGATTGCAGAGACCGCGAGGCCTTTCAGGAGGTGGACTTCGCCCGCTTCTTTGGGCCCATGGCCAAACGGGTGGAGCGCATTGACGATGCGCGCCGCATCCCCGAGTACATCGCCCGCGCCTTTGCCACTGCCATGAACGGGCGCCCCGGTCCTGTGGTGCTGGTGCTGCCCGAGGACATGTTGACGCAGACCGTCACCGCGCAGGCCCTGCCGCGTGTGGAACCCGTGCAAGCCTGGGCCGATCCGGGGTCGCTGCGCGCCCTCCGCGAAATGCTCATGAAGGCACAACGGCCGTTGGTGATTGCCGGTGGCGGTGGCTGGACGCCCCAATCGGCGCAGGCCCTGCAGCGTTTTGCCGAGGCCTGGCGCTTGCCTGTGGCCAACGCGTTCCGTTTTCAGGACACCTTCGACAACGACCACCCGCTGTATGCCGGCGACATCGGACTGGGCATCAACCCGGCGCTGGCCGCGCGCGTGCGCACCAGCGACCTGTTGCTGGTGTTGGGCCCCCGCCTGGGCGAGGCCACCACCGGCAGCTATACCCTGATCGAGGCGCCGCGCCCGGTGCAAAAGCTGGTGCATGTGCACGCCAGCGCCGAGGAGCTCAACCGCGTCTACCAGGCCGATCTGGCGATTTGCGCCACCATGAACGCGGCCGCACGCGCGCTGGAGGTGCTGGATGCGCCGCCGCAGGTGGCCTGGGAGGCCTGGACCCAGGCCTGCAACCGCGACTACCGCGACAACATCGCCCCAGCCAACGGCGGTGTGGTGCTGCCCGGTGACATCGACATGCCGGCCCTCATGGCGACCTTGTTCGAACACCTGCCGACGGACGCCATCCTCACCAATGGTGCCGGCAACTTTGCCAGCTGGCTGCACCGCTTCTACCGCTACCGTGGGCTGGCCCGGGGCCACAAAACACAACTGGCGCCCACCAACGGGGCCATGGGCTACGGCGTGCCGGCTGGCGTGGGCGCCGCCATTGTCCAGCCCCACCGCACGGTGTTCACCATCGCCGGGGACGGCGACTTTCTCATGAACGGTCAGGAGCTGGCGACGGCCGCCCAGCATGGCGCCAAGACCATCGTGCTGCTGCTCAACAACGGCATGTACGGCACCATTCGCATGCACCAGGAAAAACACTACCCAGCGCGTGTGGCTGGCTCGTCTCTGGCCAACCCCGATTTTTGTGCGCTGGCGCGAGCCTATGGCTATGCGGCAGAACGTGTCACCCACACGGCCGCGTTCAAAGACGCTTTGTTGCGCGCCTTGGCAGCGCCCACAGGCACCGTGATTGAGGTGCCGCTGGACCCAGAGGTCATCACCACCCGTGGCACCCTCACGGCCATCCGCGAGGCGGCACAAAAAGCCGCGCGTTGAGCCGCAGGCCCGCAGCCCATGAAAAAAGCCGGCATCTGCCGGCTTTTGTTTGTCTGCACCAGGGGCTGTTGCACAGCGTCCCGGGCAGGGGTCACTTCAGGTGTTCGTTGATCATCTTGGTCATTTCGAACATGGACGCCTGGGCCTTCTTGAAGATTTCCTTCAGCTTGGCGTCGGCGTTGATCATGCGCTTGTTGACCGCATCTTGCAGTTTGTTCTTCTTGATGTATTCCCACACCTTCTTGGTGACTTCGGTGCGCGGCAGCGGGGTGGCGCCTACGATGGCGGCCAGCGAAGCGCTGGGCGTCATGGCTTTCATGAAGGCGGCGTTGGGGGTGCGCTTCTTGGCAGGTGCAGCGGCCTTTTTGGCCGGAGCCGCCTTTTTAGCGGCGGGTGCTGCAGCTTTTTTGGCCGCAGGTGCAGCCTTTTTCGCCGGAGCGGCTTTTTTGGCCGCAGGCGCAGCGGCCTTCTTCGCTGGAGCCGCCGCTTTGGCGGGCGCTTTTTTTGCAGTTGCCATGGTTGAATGTCCTTCTAGAAGTGGTTCCAAGACCAGCGGAAAACGCGCTTTCTGCGTGGTCGGACCATGCTAATGGAGAAGTGAGGGGTTTTGAAGCGGTGCGCGCCCGATTTGATGCAAATTCTCCCTCTGGGAGCCCGTGTTTTTCGCAGAAAACAACACCCCATGCGGTGCTGTCTGCAAAGGGGTGTGTACGGGCGCCTGGCAGACGCGTCTTCAGCGCTGGCCCACCCAGCGGTAGCTGAGTGCGCCGAGCAGTGCGCCCACCACCGGCGCCACCCAGAACAGCCACAACTGCTGCACGGCCACACCACCCACAAACAGCGCCATGCCCGTGCTGCGCGCCGGGTTGACCGAGGTGTTGGTGACCGGGATGCTGATCAGGTGGATGAGCGTGAGGCACAGACCGATGGCGATAGGGGCCAGTCCGTCGGGAGCGCGGTTGTCGGTGGCACCCAGGATGACGAACAAGAACAACGCGGTGAGCACGACCTCGATCACCAGCGCCGACACCAGGCTGTAGCCGCCGGGGGAGTGTGTGCCAAAACCGTTGGTGGCAAAGGCGCCTGCGGCTGCGGGGTCGATGGCAAAACCAGGTTGACCGCTCGCGACCACAAACAGCACGCCTGCGGCGGCGATGGCGCCCAGCACCTGCGCCATCACGTAGGGCAGCAGGTCGCGCCCTTCAAAACGACCACCGATCCAGAGACCGACCGACACCGCCGGGTTGAGGTGGCAACCCGAGATGTGCCCGATGGCAAACGCCATGGTCAACACCGTCAGGCCGAAGGCGAGCGACACGCCCAGCAAGCCGATGCCCACCTCAGGAAAGGCCGCGGCCAGCACGGCGCTGCCACAACCGCCCAGCACAAGCCAAAAAGTGCCGATGAATTCGGCGACGTAGCGTTGGATGCCCACAATAAATTCCCTGTTGGTTTTTGATGGCGAGACTCTACAACCACGGCCTTGCGATGATCCGCAAAAATAGTCAAATTTGTGGGTGAATCGCTCCACAATGTGCGATTGACCCTTGGCCACGGCCGCCGTTGTGGTGGCGGCTACGATCGGTGTTTATGCATTCTGAAATGAGCACATGACCACACGCACTGAAACCATCACCCTGGGCGGCGGCTGCTTCTGGTGCCTGGAGGCCGTGTTCGACCGGGTAGCGGGCGTGCTCGACGTGGAGTCGGGCTATTGCAATGGGCGGGCCGAGTTGCACCCACCCACTTACGAACAGGTCTGCACCGGGCAGACCGGTTTTGTGGAGGTGGTGAAGCTGGTGTTTGACCCCGCACAGATTGGGTTGCGCGATCTGCTGGTCATCTTTTTTGGCATACACGACCCCACCTCATTGAATCGGCAGGGCAACGACGTGGGCACCCAGTACCGCAGCGGCATCTATTGGCACGACCCGGCCCAGGTGGCGTTGGCCCGCGAAGTGATGGCGGATCTGCCGAACGCCACAGAGGTGGTCACGGAACTGGCGCCTGTGGCCCACTACAGCGCGGCAGAGGCGTACCACCAAGACTATTTTCTTCAGCACCCCAATCAGGGCTATTGCGCCTTTGTGGTGGCCCCCAAACTTGACAAATTTCTGCGCGTGTTTGCCCAGCACGTGCGTCCCGACTGAACCATGAAACCCAGCACTCTCATCGCATGCGCCGCCCTGTTGTTCTTCAGCACGGGCGCGTGGGCCCAGCACAGCAGCAAAGAGGTCCAGGAGGACATCGAGCGCCACAAGCAGATGGCTGCGGCCCACAGCGCGGCGGCACAGTGCCTGCAATCTGGCCGCAACCCCGATGAATGCGCCAAGGCGCTTCAAGTGGCCTGCAAGGGACTGGCGCTGGGCAAGTTCTGCGGCATGCGCCACGCCCACTGAGCACGCCGCCCACTGAGGTGAGACGGCGCCGCTCCCACGCTCACATGCTCAAGCCTTTGTAGAGCATGTAGGCCGCCAGCACATAGAGCACCGCGGCAAACGCGCGCTTGAGCTGTTTGACAGGCAAGGCGTGGGCCGCCTTGGCGCCCAGCGGGGCGGTCAGCACGCTGGCCGTGGCAATGACGGCGAGTGCCGGCAGGAAGATGTAGCCCAGTGACCCGGCGGGCAGCCCCTGAACCGAAGCCCCGGCCACCACATAGCCTGCCACGTTGGCCACGGCAATCGGGAAACCCAGCGCGGCGCTGGTGGCCACCGCGTTGTGGATGGCCACGTTGCACCAAGTCATGAACGGCACGCTGACAAAACCGCCGCCCGCACCCACCAGGCCCGAGAGAAAGCCGATCACGCCACCTGCGCCCACCAGGCCGCCCGTGCCCGGCAGCCCCCGGGTGGGCGCCGGCTTTTTGTCCAGCAGCATCTGGGTGCCGGAAAAGCCGACAAAGGCCGCAAACAGCAGCGCCAGCCAGGCGCCTTTGAGCACCGCGAACACGCCCAGGCTCGCCACCATGGCGCCCAGCACAATGCCCGGTGCCAGGCCCTTGACGATGTCCCAGCGCACGGCTCCGCGTTTGTGGTGGGCGCGCACACTGGAGACCGATGTGAAGATGATGGTGGCCATGGAGGTGGCAATGGCCATCTTGACCGACAACTCGGGCGCCACACCACGCGAACCCATGATGAAGGTGATGAAGGGCACCATGATCATGCCGCCCCCTATGCCCAACAGACCGGCCAGAAAACCGGTGCACAGGCCAAGCACGGCCAATTCGACGATGAGGATGGGGTCCAGGAGCATGGGGTGAAGGGAGGTGATGTTGAGCACACGCACGCTCAACTCACCATGCCGAACGCTCAACCGGAAAAAGAGGGTGTCTGCGGTGCCACCGGACCGGCATCCTGAACCGGGGTTCAGGTGGGCGAGGGCAGCAGGGCTTCGGGTTCGTCTGACGCGAGACGCTCACACCCACCATGCAATGTACCAAGCCCGGGCTCAATGAGCATTGGTTCAAGGAAATATAAAGCCCGGCACGCGCCGCAGACAATTGACATTGTAGGCCAGTCGGGCCGCATCAAAGCAGTTGGCCGTCGTTTTCCAGGGCTTGGTCGAGGCGACGCACCAATTGCATCAGACGCGCTTCCACGGCGGTCGATTCTGTCGCCTGTGCATCCGATTGCGCCGGGTCTTCCGTGTGGCCGAAGGAAGACGCGTTGAACGCCAGCGCCTCTTTCTGCGACAGCTCAAAAGCGATGTTCAGCGACGCCAAGACCGCAATACGGTCACGTGCCTTGACCTTGCCCGCGTCGCGGATGCGGCACATCGCCGCATCGACCTTTTCCACCGCATCGAGCAACGTCGCCTCGCCACCGTCTGGGCAGGCCAGCAAATAGCTGTTGCCCATGATCTGAACCTCGATCTGTTTCAGGCCGGGTTTGCTCATGCTTCGTCTTTCACACCGGGCGTTGGCAGGCGTTGGATCAGCAGATCGATGCGCTGGCGCGCCGCGCCCAGCCGCCCCTTGAGGGCGTCACGTTCCTGGGTCAGCGTACGCACCTGTTCGGCCAGCAAGGCGTTGGTGCGGCGCAGTTCCTCGTGTCGCAGCAGCAAGCGCTCGACGCGCTCGGCAATCTGATCGATGGGGTGGGTGGCAGCCATGTCGCCGCCATTGTAGGCGCCGCGCCCGGACCACGTGACTACAATCGGTAGCGTTGGTGCTCGCGGTGTGGCTCACATGCCGCAGTTCAACGGGAAGCTGGGGGATGGCCACCTGCACAGGTGGTGTCTAACCAGCGCTGCCCCCGCAACGGTAAGCGGACGAGAAAGTGGCTTCGCACAGCGGCCACGCCTCCGTTTCCTTCAACGCCACTGGTGGTCCACACGGCCCCTGGGAAGGCGAGGGGAATCGCTCCGCCAGCCCGGATACCGGCCAACAAGGTGGTGGTGCGCGCCCAGGTGTGCGCCGCCTTGACGTCCAGGCACCGTCGGGGAAGGCGGTGAGGACACCTTGATCGATGGACAACCCCATGCGTTCCCGCACCCCCGGCGCCCCCCTTGCCGCGCTGCCCCTGGCCTTGACCCTGGTTTGGCCCACCAGCTCCGCCCATGCACAGCAACAAATCGCGCAACTGCGCGAAACCGTGGTCACCGCCACGCGCGTGGCCCAACCCCTGATGGATGTGGTGGCCGATGTCACCGTGGTCGATCGCGAAGCCATTGAGCGCAGCGGCGCCGTGGGCCTGGCCGACGTGCTGGCGCGCCTGCCCGGCGTCGAGCTGGCCCGCACCGGCGGCCAGGCATCGGTCACGGGCGTGTTTGTGCGCGGGGCCGACCCGCGTTTCACCGCCGTCTTCATCGACGGCGTGCGGGTGGATTCGCAGTCCACCGGCGGTGTCACCTGGAACGCGGTGCCACTCGCGCAGATCGACCGCATCGAGCTGGTGCGTGGCCCGGCCGCCGCCGTGTACGGCTCCGATGCCGTGGGCGGCGTGTTGCAACTGTTCACCCGCAAGGGCGAGGCCGGTTTTGCACCCACTGCCTCGCTGGGCGTGGGCAGCCACGGTTTGGCCAGCGTCCAGCTGGGCCTCAGCGGCGGCAACGGCACGGTGGACTACGCCTTGTCGCTGGCGGGCGAACGCGCCAGTGGCTTCGATTCCCAACCCGGCGCCAACCCCGACAAGGACGGTCACCGCAACCGCTCGGCATCGGCACGCCTGGGCTGGCAGGTGGACGCGCGCCACCGGCTGGAAGCCACGGCCCTGACCAGCCATGTGAACAGCCAATACGACGGCTACATGCCCGACGTGGACGACCGCAGCGTGCACGACCTCAGCACCCTGGGTTTGAACTGGACGGCGCGTTGGTCCGACAGTTACCAGACGCGCGTGAGCAGCAGCCGCAGCCGCGACCGCTACGACAGCCTGCCCTTCAGCTTCCTCACCGCGACCGACATCACCAGTCACCTGTTCCACAACGAATGGCGCCTGGGCGCACAGGTGTTCACCGCCGCGCTGGAGCGCCGTGAAGACGAGTTGGACAACAGCAGCACCACGCCCACCATTTCAGGCCGCCATCAGGACGCGCTGGCGCTGGGCTATGGCTGGAATGCCGGGGCGCACGCCTTGCAGCTCAACGCCCGCCACGACAAGGACAGCGAGTTTGGCAACAAGACCACGGGCAGTGCCGCCTACGCCTATGGCTTTGCGCCCGGCTGGCGCGCCACGGCCTCGGCGGGCACCTCGTTTCGCGCGCCCACGCTGTTCCAGCGCTTCAGCGTCTATGGCGTGCCCCATCTCAAACCGGAATCCGGGCGCAACCTGGAGGCCGGCCTGCGCTACGCCCACCAGAACACGCGTTATGGCGTGGTGGCCTACCGCAACACGGTGTCTGACTTGATCGACTACGTGTCTGGCCCCGGCCCGTGCGCCAACGGCCTGGGCGACTGGGCCGGCTGCTACGCCAACACCGCGCGTGCACGCTTCAGCGGTGTCACGCTGCAGGCGGCGCGCCGCGTGGGCGATTTCAATCTCAGCGCCTCGCTGGACCTACAGAACCCGCGCAACCTCGACACAGGCAAACGCCTGGTGCGCCGCGCCCAGCGCCACGCCAGCCTGAGTGCCGACACCCGCAGCGGTGCCTGGCAATGGGGTGCGGAGTGGAAGCTGTCGGGCCAGCGCTACAGCGATGTGGCCAACACAGAGCGCCTGGGCGGCTACGGGCTGGTGAATGTGCATGCCAGCCGGCCCTTGGGCCAGGATTGGTCGTTGCTGCTGCGTGTGGACAACGTGGGTGGCAAGGACCACCAGACCATACGCGGGTACGCCACGGCGGGCCGCACGTTCTACGCGGGCCTGAAGTGGGCACCGAAGTGACGCCGCCCTCGGCAAGGAAGCCGTTTGACCCGGCACACCCCGGGCCGCAGCGCATCGTTTGCCTCACCGAAGAAACCACCGAGTGGCTCTACCTGCTGGGGCAGGAGGCCCGCATCGTCGGCATCTCGGGCTACACCGTGCGGCCGCGCCGCGCGCGCGAAGAGAAACCCAAGGTCTCGGCCTTCCTCAGCGCCAAGATCGACAAGATTCTGGCGCTGGAGCCCGACTGCGTGTTGGGCTTCTCCGACCTGCAGGCCGACATTGCGTCGGCCCTGGTCCGGCACGGTGTGCAGGTCACGGTGTTCAACCAGCGCAGCGTGGACGAGATTTTTTCGGTTCTATATCAGGTAGCTGCCATGGTGGGGCAGGCCGAGCAAGGCTTGGCACGGCTGGCTGCCATGCGAGCCCGGCTGGACGCCATTGCCGCCGCCGCAACGGCCTTGCCCAGGCGCCCGCGCATTTATTTCGAGGAATGGGACGAACCCCACATCAGCGCCATCCGCTGGGTGTCCGAGTTGTTGACCCTGGCCGGCGGCGACGACTGTTTTCCTGAACTTGCTGTGCAGCCACTCGGCAAGGATCGGATCATTGCCGACGGCCAGCACATCGTTGACCGCGCGCCCGACATCATCATCGGCTCGTGGTGCGGCAAAAAATTCCGCCCCGAAAAGGTGGTCGCCCGTGCGGGCTGGGCGGGCGTGCCGGCGGTGCGCGATGGCCAACTGTTTGAAATCAAATCCGCCGACATCCTGCAACCAGGGCCGGCGGCACTCACCGACGGGGTGGAGCAACTCCACCAACGCGTGCTCAACTGGGCCCATCGCCACGGCTGATTCCGGGCCGTCCGGATGAGGGTCTCGGTGTTTACCCTGAATTTGTGAATTGATTGTCAAGCTCGTCAGGTTTGATCAGTTAACTGTAAGCAAGCGCCCCGACAGTCCGCTCGACCACGGTGCCGAGACAAGCGGAACCGGGTTTTTGGCGCAGCGGTTCGCCGCTGTATTTCCACCTAAAACGAGGAGACTTCATGAAGGATGACTCAAACAGTCAGGCCTACTGGAAAGCCACGCTGGGCCTCTTGACCAAAATCATGGTCATCTGGTTCTTGGTGTCGTTTGGCGCCGGCATCTTGTTTGCCGATGTGCTCAACAACATCAAGCTCGGCGGCTACCCACTGGGATTCTGGTTTGCCCACCAGGGCTCCATCTACGTCTTCATTGCGCTGATTTTTTATTACGCAAAGAAGATGGGCGACATCGACCGTCAGTTTGACGTGCACGAGGACTGAACCATGGATTTGCAAACCACCATCTACCTCGTTGTGGGCGCCAGTTTTGCGCTCTACATCGGCATCGCGATCTGGGCACGCGCAGGCTCCACCAGCGAGTTCTACGCGGCCGGCGGCCAAGTCGGCCCCAAGATGAACGGCATGGCCACAGCCGCCGACTGGATGTCGGCCGCGTCCTTCATCTCCATGGCTGGCCTGATCGCCAACATGGGTTACGGCGGCGGCCTGTTCCTGATGGGCTGGACCGGCGGCTACGTGCTGCTGGCCATGCTGCTGGCACCCTACCTGCGCAAGTTCGGCAAATTCACCGTGCCCCAGTTCATTGGCGACCGCTTCTATTCGAAGTCCGCCTCGACGCTGGCCGTGATCTGCCTGCTGACCGCTTCGACCACCTACATCATCGGCCAGATGACGGGTGTGGGCGTCGCGTTCTCGCGCTTCCTGAACGTGTCCAGCGACACCGGCATCTACATCGGCCAGGCCATCGTGTTCCTGTACGCGGTGTTTGGTGGCATGAAGGGCATCACCTACACCCAGGTGGCGCAGTACATCGTGCTGATTTTTGCCTACACCATTCCGGCCATCTTCATCTCGCTGCAGCTCACTGGCAACCCCTTGCCACAACTGGGCCTGGGCGGTGACTTCATCGGCTCGGACATGACCCTGCTGGCCAAACTCGACTCGGTCGTGACCGATCTGGGCTTTGGCAAGTACACCACCACCACCGCTGGCAGCACGCTGAACATGTTCATGTACACGCTGTCGCTGATGATCGGTACCGCCGGTCTGCCGCACGTCATCATGCGATTCTTCACCGTGCCCTCGGTGAAGGACGCACGTTCGTCCGCCGGCTGGTCGCTGGTCTTCATCGCCATCCTGTACACCACCGCGCCTGCCGTGGGTGCCATGGCCAAGCTGAATCTGCACGCCACCGTCAACACCGCCGTCAAGCCCGGTACCGATCTGTACGCACCTGAAGCCAGCCTTCAGTACGAGCAGCGTCCGGACTGGATGAAGCGTTGGGAAAAGACCGGCCTGCTGAAGTTCGAAGACAAGAACGCTGATGGCCGTATCCAGTACTACAACGACAAGACCGGCAACGCCGCCGCCAAGGCCAAGATGGATGCTGCCGGCTGGAAGGGCAACGAGCTGACGGTCAACGCCGACATCATCGTGATGGCCAACCCCGAAATCGCGCTGCTGCCCAACTGGGTGATTGCGCTGGTGGCGGCGGGTGGTCTGGCGGCAGCGCTGTCCACTGCGGCGGGTCTGCTGATGGCGATTTCGTCTGCCGTGTCCCACGACCTGGTGAAGGGTGTGTTCAACCCCAACATCAGCGAGAAGAACGAGTTGCTGGCAGGCAAGATCGCCATGGCCGTGGCCATCGTGATCTCGGGCTACCTGGGCTTGAATCCGCCGGGCTTTGCTGCCGGTACGGTGGCGCTGGCCTTTGGTATCGCGGCCTCATCGCTGTTCCCCGCCATCATGATGGGCATCTTCTCCAAGAAGATGAACAAAGAAGGCGCCATGGCCGGCATGCTGGCTGGTTTGCTGGTGACGCTGTTCTACGTGTTTGCGCACAAGGGCATCTTCTTCATCAAAGGCACCGACTTTGTGGGCGCCATTGGTGGCCCGAACAGCTTCTTTGGCATCACGCCGGAAGCGTTTGGTGCCGTGGGCGCTGCTGTGAACTTCTTGGTCGCATTCTTGGTGGACAAGGTCACCAAGGAGCCGCCAGAGCACATCCAGCACATGGTCGAGTCCGTGCGCATTCCGCGCGGCTCCAAGGTGGTGGACGGCGCTCACTGAGTTCCTTCCCGCCCCCTGTGCGCCGTAGCGCGCAGGGGCCACAATGGAGGCCCTGCCGGCCGCGCTGGCAGGGCTTTTTTTTCGCCTCATGCCTTTTGTCTGGAGTGCCCCCATGGTGTTTGATGTCAGTGTCGCCCTGACCTGGATCTTGTTCCTGGCGCTGTTCCCCATGGCCTTTTTCTGGCTGCGTCGAGCGTGGCGCATCCTGGTGCGCCGCGACTTTTCCGAGGTAGGCCTCAAAAACGGTGTGTCGCCGCCCAATGCCACGCAGTTCGCGCCCTACGAGATGGCCATCAACCTGATCGCCGGCACCGTGGCCGCCGTGGTCATCGTCGCCGTGCTGCTGGGCCACCTGGACTACGAAACCTGGACCGCCATCGCCGGCTCCACCATCTGGTGCAAGTTTTTCGCCAGTTTTGGTCTGTCGCGACACGCACACGCCAAGGCCGCGCGCGAGGCCAAAGCCTTGCAAAGCGGCAAAGCTTGACGCCGGTCAAACGCGGCGGCTGACACACTCGCTGCGCGTAAGTGGCGGGTAAGTGCCTGCGGCACAATCGCCTGCAGAGGGTGGTGCCCGCGCACCTGAACCCCCACTAGGAGACTGCCGTGCTGGAGCGACTCGGTACCCAGCGCCTGCTGGCCCTGTTTGCGGCCGGGTGGCTGCTGTTCAACTTCCCTTTGCTGGCGCTGTGGGACCACGACGCCACGCTGTGGGGCCTGCCGCTGTTTCCGGTGGCCCTGTTTGTGTTGTGGGCGGCGCTGATTGTGGTGTTGGCCTGGGCGGTGGAGCAGGGCGCCAACAGCCGATCAACCGCCGAGCCAACCGAAGCCACCACCGGACTCGCGAACGGACCCACCACCGCCCCCATCACCGGCCCAGATAGCGACTGACCCATGTTGTCGCCCAGCCTGGTCATTGCCGCCTCGTTTGCCTACCTGCTGCTGCTGTTTGCGGTGGCCCACCTGGGTGACCGTCGCGCGGCCCAGGGCCGCTCGCTGATCGCCAACCCCTGGACCTATTCGCTCTCCATGGCGGTGTATTGCACCGCCTGGACCTATTTCGGCAGTGTGGGCCGCGCGGCCACGGGTGGCGTGTGGTTTCTGCCCATCTACCTCGGGCCCACCTTGGCCATGGTGCTGGGCTGGCTGGTGTTGCGCAAGATCGTGCGCATCGCCAAAACCTACCGCATCACCTCCATTGCCGATTTCATTGGCAGCCGCTACGGCAAAAGCCACCTGCTGGCCGGCCTGGTCACGCTGATCGCGCTGGTGGGCATCATTCCCTACATCGCGCTGCAGCTCAAAGCCATCTCGGCCGGTTATGCGCTGCTCACCTCGGGCAGCGCCAGCACGGCCGCCCCCCACTGGAGCAGCGACAGCACCTTCTACATCGCACTGGCATTGGCTGGTTTCACCATGGTGTTTGGCGCGCGCCACCTCGACAACACCGAGCGCCACGAGGGTTTGGTGGCGGCCATCGCCTTCGAGTCGCTGGTCAAGCTGGTGGCGTTTCTGGCGGTGGGCCTGTTTGTGGTGTACGGGTTGTTTGACGGCCTGCATGACCTCTTTGCCCGCGCCCGCGCCGTGCCCGATGTGGCCCGCTTGCTGCGGCTGGAGCAGGGCACACCCTTTGCCTGGACCCAGTGGTTTGCGCTCACGCTGCTGTCCATGTTGTCGGTGCTGCTGCTGCCGCGCCAGTTTCAGGTGATGGTGGTGGAGAACGTGCACGAAAACCACCTGCGGCGCGCGGCCTGGGTGTTCCCGCTGTACCTGCTGCTGATCAACCTGTTTGTGTTGCCCATCGCGGTGGGTGGGCTGTTGCACTTTGGCAGTGCCAGCGGGGCCGAGAACTTCGTGATGTCCTTGCCATTGGCCGCCGGGCAATCGGCGCTGGCGCTGTTCGTGTTCATCGGCGGGTTGTCGGCCGCCACCGGCATGGTGATTGTTGAAGCCATTGCCGTGTCCACCATGGTGTGCAACGAACTGGTGTTGCCCTGGCTGCTGCGCAGGCGCCACTTTCGCAACAGCGCCGGTGCCGACCTCACCCGGGTGCTGTTGGGCATACGCCGTGCCGCCATTTTGGGCATCTTGCTGTTGGGCTACGCGTACTTTCACATTGCTGGCGAAGCCTACGCGCTGGTCAGCATCGGCCTCATCAGCTTTGCCGCCGTGGCCCAGTTTGCGCCTGCGGTGCTGGGTGGCCTGTATTGGAAGGGGGGCACCCAGCGCGCCGCCTTGACCGGTCTGCTGGCCGGTTTTCTGATGTGGGGCTACACCTTGATGTTGCCGTCCATTGCCAAGTCGGGCTGGATGGACGACAGCTTCATCCAGCAGGGCGCCTGGGGTTGGGCCCTGTTGCGGCCCGAGCAACTGTTCGGTTTGCAAGGCCTGGACAGCCTGACCCACGCGCTGTTCTGGAGCCTGCTGGTGAACACCGCAGCCTACGTGGGCGTGTCGCTGTGGCGCCCGCCTTCGGGCCAGGAGGCCAGCCAGGCCATGCTGTTTGTGGATGTGTTCCAGCGCACCGCCAGCCGCGACCCGGTGTTCTGGCAGGGCCGCGCCAGCGTGGCCGACTTGAACAAGCTGTGCCAGCGGTTTCTGGGCGCCAGCCACACCACCCTGTTGTGGGCGCGGTACGCGCGCGAGCACGGGCTGCGCGATGCCGGTCAGTTGCAGGCCGACCCTCGGTTTGTGCACTTCGTTGAGACCCAGCTCGCGGGCGCCGTCGGCAGTGCGTCCGCGCGTGTGCTGGTGGCTTCGGTGGCCGAGGAAGAAGCCCTGTCGCCCGACGACGTGTTGCGCATCCTCGATGAAAGCTCGCAACTGCGCGCCTATTCGCGCGAGTTGGAGGACAAGTCGCGCTCGCTGGAGCGCGCCACCGAGGAATTGCGGCGCGCCAACGAGCAGCTCAAGAGCCTGGACCGCCTCAAGGACGACTTCATGTCCTCGGTGACACACGAGCTGCGCACGCCCCTGACATCCATACGCGCGCTGGCCGAACTCATGCGCGACGACGCCGAGATGGACGCCACCCAGCGCCAGCAGTTTGTGGCCATCATCGTGGGCGAGACCGAGCGCCTGTCGCGCCTCGTCAATCAGGTGCTGGACATGGCCAAAATCGAATCGGGCCACGCCGAATGGCACACCGGCTGGGTGGACATGCGTGTGCTGCTGGAGCAGGCCGTGGCCACCACGGCAGAGCTGTTCCGCGAGCGCCAGTGCCGGCTCACGCTGGACATGCCGGCCCAGGTGCCGCCCCTGTTTGCCGACGCCGACCGCCTGACCCAGGTGTTGCTCAACCTGCTCTCCAACGCGGCCAAGTTTGTGCCGGTGCCCGACGGGCAGGTGCACCTGCGCGTGCGCTGCAACGCGGATGACCTGACGGTGGAGGTGCACGACAACGGGCCAGGTGTGCCGGCGGCGCAACAAGCGCTGATCTTCGAAAAATTCCGCCAGGGCGGCGACGCCGCCAACCGCCCGCAAGGCACCGGCCTGGGCCTGCCCATCAGCCGCCAGATCGTTGAACACTTCGGGGGCCGCCTGTGGCTGGCACCCAGCGCGGCGGGGGCCTGTTTCTGCTTCAGCCTGCCCTGGCCACGTCAGCACCAAAAGCTTCCAGCGGAGGGAGGCACACCATGACCACAGCACACAAAATCCTGATCGCCGACGACGAGCCCAACATCGTCATTTCGCTGGAGTACCTGCTCAAACGCGAGGGCTACCAGGTGCTGGTGGCGCGCGACGGGCAGGAGGCGCTGGAGGCCATCGCGCGCGAGCACCCCGACCTGGTGCTGCTCGACGTGATGATGCCGCACAAGACCGGTTTCGAGGTCTGCCAGGCGGTGCGAACCACGCCCGGCATCGAGGCCACCCCCATCCTGATGTTGACCGCGCGTGGCCGCGAAACCGACGTGGCCAAAGGCCTGGCACTGGGTGCCAATGCCTACATGACCAAACCGTTTTCCACGCGCGAACTGGTGGTGAAAGTGGCCGAGATGCTGGGGGCGGCGGGATGAGACGCCAGAAAGGCCTGTGGGGCGCGGTGATGGCGGGCGCCTTGGCACTGGGCGCCTGGCTGGTGCTCACGCTGGGCATGTTGTGGTCCACGCTGGAGCCGCACGAGCAGGCCCAGGTGGCCGAGCTGGTGGCCCCGCGTATCGCTTTGCTGTTCATGGCCTGGGTGTTGGCGGCCATCGCTTGGTGGGCCTTCTGGCAACACGTACACCGCCGCCACATTGGCGCGCCACAACGCCTGGCGGAACAGGTGCGCGGCATGTTGGGGGGAGCGTCCAGCAAACGGCTGGCGGTGCAGGGCGAGGCCGGCATGGCCGCGCTGGCGGCTGCCATCAACGCGCTGGCCGACCAGCGCGAGGCCTTGCGAGGCGACGTGGCGGCGCAGATCGAGCAGGCCAGCCAGGGCGTCCAGCAGGAAAAAAGCCGGCTGGCCGCGCTGATGGCCGAACTCACACAAAGCGTGGTGGTGTGCAACCTGGACGGCCGCATCCTGCTCTACAACAACCGCGCGCGGCTGCAGTTCCGTGCGCTGTCGCAGGCCCCCACGCTGGCCGGTGGCGCCGAGCTGGTGGGCATCGGTCGGTCCATCTACGCGGTGTTCGACCGCGAACTGGTGGCCCACGCGCTGGAACGCATTCAGGAGCGGCGCGCCCGGGGCGCCTCCCACCCCTCGGCCCAGTTCATCACCACCACCCGATCGGGGCAGCTGCTCAAGGTGCAGATGGCGCCGGTGGGGCAGGTGGGCAGCGATGACGCACAAGCGCCGTTGGCCGGGTTTGTGCTCATGCTGGACAACGTCACGCGCCACTTTGAGGACGAGGCCCAACGCGACCAGGCCCTGCAGGCACTCACCGACGGCAGCCGTTCGGCCTTGGCCAACATCCAGGCGGCGGTGGACATGCTGGGCTTTGATGACCTGGAGCCCACGATGCGCGAGCGTTTTCTGGCTGTGGTGCGTGACGAGGTGCGCACCCTGACCACCCGGCTGAACGACAGCACACAGCGCGCGGCCGAGGGCCTGAAAACACGCTGGCCGATGGAGGAAATGCTGGCCGCCGATTTTGTGGTCGCGGCACAGCGGCGCATCGAGGCGCATTGTGGTTTCAAGGTGGTGGTTGACGAGGTGGAAGCGGGCCTCTGGCTGCGGGTGGACAGCTTCATCTTGCTGCAGGCGCTGGCCTATTTGTCGCAGCGACTGCGCGACGAGTTTGCCTTGCCCTTTGTGGCCCTGCGTGTGGCGGCGGCCGGTGGGCGTGCCCAACTCGACCTCATCTGGAACGGTTCGGCCATGAGCACCGAAACCGTGATGAGCTGGGAAATGGACCCGATGCGACTGGGCGCCGAGCACCTGCCCCTGAGCGTGCGCGACGTGCTGGACCGCCACAGCGGCGAAATGTGGTTTGAGCGTGATCGCGCCCGCGCGCAGGCCTTCTTCCGTTTTCTTCTGCCGCAGGCCAGCGCCCAGGACGGCGCGGAGCAGGTGGCGCTGGCCCAGCTGGAAAGCCGGCCCGAGTACTACGATTTCGACCTGTTCAGCGTGCGTGGCATCGCCAGCGATCTGGACGACGTGCCACTGACCGAACTGACCTACACGGTGTTCGACACCGAAACCACGGGCCTGAACCCGTCTGGTGGCGACGAGATCATCCAGATCGGGGCCACCCGCATCGTCAACGGCAAGCTGCTGCGGCAGGAGAGCTTCGAGCAACTGGTCCACCCCGGGCGCGCCATACCTGCGGCGTCCATTCCCATCCACGGCATCACCGACGACATGGTGCGCGACCAGCCGGCCATCACCGCCGTGTTGCCCGCCTTCCACGCCTTTGCGCAAGACACCGTGCTGGTGGCACACAACGCGGCCTTCGACATGAAGTTTCTGCAACTGCTGGAGCGCCGAACCGGCCTGAGTTTCCGCCAGCCCGTGCTGGACACCTTGTTGTTGTCGGCGGTGGCGCAGCCCAGCCAGGACTCGCACCGCCTCGAGGCGATTGCCGAGCGTTTCGACATCACCGTGCTGGGCCGCCACACCGCGCTGGGCGACGCCCTGGTGACCGCCGAGGTGTTGTTGCGCCTGTTGCCATTGCTGCAGCAGCAGGGCATACACACTTTGCGACAGGCACGCGAAGCGGCCGAAAAAACCTACTACGCGCGTTTGAAGTACTGATCCAGAAGCCTCAGAACCGGCCGCCCTGGTAGCGTTGGCCCAGCACGCTCTGCAGCTGTTGCACCACACCAAAAGCCGACTTCAGGTGGGCGCGTTCGACGTTGCTGAGCTCGTCGGGACGCAAAAAATTGTCGGGAGGTTGGCCGCGTTCGATCTGTCGCGCCTGGTGGGCGATGCGGATTTTTCCGAGTGACTCCAGCGCGTCGCGCAGATCGCGCGCGCTGTCCTCGCTCACCTCGCCGGCATGGGCCGCCTGTTCCAGCCGGTCGTGGGTGTTGACCGCGTCCAGCCCGCCGGCCAGCGCGTACACCCGCGCCAGGTCAACAATGGGCACGATGCCCGTGTGTTTGAGGTCGATGGTGCCGCTGTGTTCGCCGCCCCGTGTGGGGGCAATCTGGCCGAACAGGCCCAGGGGCGGGCGGTGCTTCAAGGCATTGCCCACCATGTGGGCCAGAAACAAGGTATTGCCCCGCGTTTCGGCCAGCACCTGCCGGCGCAGGCCGTCGAGCAGGGCGGTGTTGCCATGCACGGCGCGCAGGTCGAAGAACACACAGGTCAGCATCAGCGCCTTGGGGTCGGGCTGCTCCACCCATTGGCGGAAGTAGCGCCGCCAACGCGACAGGGGCTGTCGCCACTGGTCGGTCATGGCCATCATCTCACCGGGGCAGTGCACATAGCCACATGCGTCCAGGCCGTCGCAGACAAACTTGGACAAGGCTCGGAAGTAGTCGCCGTGCTGCGCGTCGTCGTAGCTGTCGTCCAGCACCAGGCAGTTGTCCTGGTCGCTTTTGGCGGTCTGTTCGCTGCGTGCCTGCGAACCCGCCGCCACCCACACGTAGTCCACGGGCGCGGGGCCCAGCTCGGCTTCGGCCAGGTGGATCAGCCGGGTGGTCAGCGCATCGGTGATGGTGGTGACGATGTGGCCCGTGCTGTAGGCGCTGGCGTCTGCGGCGGCCAGGTGGCGCTGCAGGCGTTTGACGCGTGCACTCACCGCTGCCAGGCCGGTGATGGTGGTCTGCTTGTAGATGTCGCTGGCCAGGTAAACGGCCGACGTGCTGTGTTGTTCGGTCAGGTCGGTGGCGGTGACCATGCCCAGGATGCGCTGGCCATCCATCACCGGCAGGTGGTGGATGTTGTGGCGGGCCATCAGCTGCAGCGCCTCAAAGGCGGGGCTGCGGGCTTGTACGGTCAGCGGGGCCAGCGTGGCGATGTCGGCCACCGGGCGCTCGATGTCCAGGCCCTGCGCCACCACACGGTTGCGCAGATCGCGGTCGGTGACGATGCCAAACAGCAGGTCTTGTTCGATGAGCAGCACGGACGAGGCCCGCTGCGTGGCCATGATGGTGGCCACCTCGCGTATGGTGGCGGTGGGGGGGGCCACGATGGGCTCGCGCTTGAGCAGGCTGCGCATGGGCGTGGCCAGCAGGTTCATGGCCGGGTCGTTGTGCACCCGCTCCAGCCCCGGGCCGCCCACAACGTGGGGCAATGTGCCCAGCTGGCTGGCCAGGGCCGGCGCCTGGGCGCTGGCGGCCACCAGGGTCGCCAGTGGCAGGGCCACCAGGGTGGCGTCCTGCAAGGCCACCAATTGGGCTTGTTGTTGCACCGCTGGGCTGCTCACACCGGCGCCCACCCAGTCGCCCGCTTGCAAGTTCACCTGCCAGCCTTGTTCTGTGTCTTCCAGGCGGGCGTGGCCCTGGGCCACCAGCCACAGCTGCTCGGCCAGTTGGCCGGGCGTGGCCACCAAGTCACCGTCGGCAAACGTCGTCCGTGTGGCCTCGCCGGCCAGCGTCTCCAGCGCCGCCGCCGCCAGTTGACCCAGCACCCGGTGCTGTTGCAGGACGGACAGGGGGGAGGGCAGGGTGCTGGTCATGGCTGGCGTCCATTGTGTCAGAGCGTGCGGCGGGTTCATGGCGCCTGGCACAAGGCGTTTGATGTGGGTCAATGCGGACCGATCGAACTGACAAGCCGCCCGCGAAGACCGACAATCGCGCCATGTGTGTTCGTTGGTCTGTTCGTTTGAAGTGGCGCGCCGCGTGGGCGCTGGTGTGGGCACTCGGCCTGTCGGGCGGCGTGGCTGCCTCGGTGCGCCCCGGCATGCCCGCCGATCCCCCGCCCGACTGGACGGAGGATGCGCCGGTGCTCTCGCGCCTGCTCGAACAGGCTTATGCCGCCCAGGTGGCCGGCTGGCTGCCCGAGGCCGCCGACCGCTACTGCCAGGCCGCCCGGCTGGGCCAGCTGGACGCCCAATACCGGCTGGGCCGCATGTTGGCCGACAGCCCAGACGCGACACAGCGCGCGCAAGGCCATGCCTCGCTCGCACTTGCGGCCCAGCGTGGGCACGAACAGGCAACCCGTGTGCTGTTGGAACTGCAGGCGGCGGCGACCGCCTCCGGCACCCCGCTGCCCATGGGCGACCCGCCTGGCTGCCAGCTCACCGGCGAGGCGCTGGCGCTGGCCCTGCCCGCCGCAGCAGAACCCACCGAGGTGGTGCCCCACGAGGTGGTGGAGCGCTACGTGTTGGCGCTGCCGGGCGACAAACGCCGCCATGCCCAGCTGATCCAGCACCTGGCGCCACGTTTTGCGGTGGACCCACGTTTTGCACTCGCCATTGCCCGCGCCGAGTCCAACTTCGACGCCGAGGCGGTGTCGCCCAAAAATGCGCAGGGCCTGATGCAGCTGATTCCCGACACCGCCGAGCGTTTTGGCGTGCGCAACATCCGCGACCCGGAGCAGAACGTGCGGGGCGGGCTGGCCTACCTCAAATGGCTGCTGGCACGCTTCGACGGTGACGTGGCACTGACGTCTGCCGCCTACAACGCCGGCGAACGCGCGGTGGAGCGCCACGGTGGGGTACCGCCTTACCAGGAAACCCAGGCCTATGTGAAGCGCATCTTGCGCTTTTACCGCTCCGAACTGCACCACGCCCCTGCCCGCACACGCTGAGCCGAGGTCGGCGTGGCTTGAAAATGTTTGTAAATGTTCGTTTGGGCATGACAGAATGTTTCCGACGGGTCCTGTACCTGGATGAACACTCTCTCGTCCATGAACCAACCACATGCCGCGCCCGATGAGCTGAGCCAGACCGCCGATCTGGAGGCCTTGCTCGGCGAGATCAGCCACCTTCGTCAGCGCGAGCGCCACCTGTTGAGCTTGCTGGATTCCACCAGCGACGCCGTGCTGGCCATGGACGCCTCGGGCCACGTGATCGACTGGAACCCCAGCGCCGAACGTTTGTTGGGCTGGTCCCACGACGAAGCCAAGGGCCGGTTGTTGTCCGACCTCATCATTCCGCCCGAACACCGGCAGGCCCACGAAAACGGGCTCAGACGCTACCTCGACACCGGCGTGAGCCGCATCCTCAACCGGCTGGTGGAGGTGGAGGCTTTGCGCAAAAGCGGGCAACGTTTCCCGGCCGAGTTGTCGGTGTGGCGCTTCACCACCCAGGGCGATGAGGTGGCTTTTGGCGCTTTCCTGCGCGACGTGACTGAACGCAAGGCGGTCCAGCAGGCGCTGGTGGACGCCCACGCGCGCTACAAGTCGGTGGTGGAACAGCTGGGCGAGGGCATGATGCTCATCCAGGACGGTGTGGTGGTGTTCGCCAACCCACAGGCGGCCGAGATCCTGCGCATCGAGCCCGAGCGCCTGCAAGGCCTCTCGGCGCTGGAGATCCTTCACCCGGACGACCGGGCCGAAGTGGCCGAGCGCCTGGCGCGCCGCGACCGTGGTGAAGACATCGTGGTGCACAGCGAAATCCGCCGCCTGCACGGCGACGGCACGGTGCGCTGGCTGGGCACGCACTCGAGCAAGGCCGAGTGGCAGGGCCGTCCGGCCACCATGACTTTTTTCTCCGACATCACTGGCTCCAAAGCCCTGATCGACGCCTTGCACCAGTCGGAAGAACGCTACCGCGCGGTGATCGAGCACGTGGGCGAAGGCATGGTGGTGGTCAAGGGCACCCGTTTTGTGTTCGCCAACCGGCGGGCGGCAGAAATTGTGCAGATGAGCACCGAGGACATGCTGGCGCGTGGCTACCTGGAGCGCATCCACCCCGATGACCGCATTCTGGTGGACCAGCGCCGCCAGCGCCGGCTGGCGGGCGAGGACGTGCCCAACCGCTACGAGATCCGCATCCAGCTGCCCGACGGCCAGGTGCGCTGGCTGGACATCGGCGTGACCATCGTGCCCTGGGAGGGTGAAACCGCCACCCTGACCTTCTTTTCGGATGTGACCGAGCGCAAGGCGCTGGAAAACCGCCTGACCAACACACTGCAGGAGCGGGAAACGATTCTGGAAAGCTCCATCGTGGGCATCGCGTTCCTCACGCCCAATGGCCGCCTGCGCTGGGCCAACCGCGCCATGCTGGACATTTTTGGCACCCAACCCGGCGACCCCTTGCCCGAGACGCTGGAGCCGGTCTACCCCTCGCGCGAGGCCTACCTGCGGGTGGGGGGCGAGGTGGCGGCGTGCATCGCGCGGGGCGAGTCCTATCAGACCGAACTGCAGATGCGCCGGCTCGACGGCCGCATGTTGTGGGTGTCGCTGTCGGGCAAGGCGGTCAGCCCGCGCGACCTGGGCCAGGGCACGGTCTGGGGCATGATGGACATATCGCGGCGCAAGGAGCTGGAAGACGCGCTGGCCCGCACCTCGTCGGAGCGCGAAGCCATCCTCAACACCGCGCTGGTGGGCATCACCTACAACGTGCGTCGGCGCATCGTCTGGGCCAACGACAAATGCGCCGAAATGACCGGCTACAGCCCTTCGGCGCTGATCGGCCAGGACGGCAGTCTGTTGTTGGGGGAGGGCGCCACCCGGGCCAGCGACACGGCGGCCGCCGAAGAGGCGCTGCGTCAGCACGGACAGTTCAGCGCCGAGCGTCAGCTGCGGCGCCAGGACGGCAGCAGTTTCTGGGCCCTCCTGGCCGGGCGTTGCGTTTCGCACGGCGACCCCGACGCCGGCGTGATCTGGACACTGCTCGACATCACCGAGCGCAAGCAAGCCGAGGAAGGCATACGCACCGCCCTGGCCCAGCAGCGCGAACTCAACGAACTTCGCTCGCGTTTTGTGGCCATGACCAGCCACGAGTTCCGCACACCGCTGGCCACCATCCTGTCGTCAGCGGAGCTGTTGCGTGTGTATGGGGATCGCATGGAGGCCGGCGAGCGCGACGAGCTGCTGGTGAGCATAGAAGCCGGCGTGCAGCGCATGACCCGCATGCTCGACCGCGTGCTGACGATTGGCAAGACCGACGCCGACATGCTGGAGTGCCAGCCGAGGGAGCTGGACTTGCGTGCGTTGTGCCATACCCTGGTGGATGAAGCGCGCAGCCAGCATCCCCACGCGGGCAGCGAGGTCCGTCTGAGCATGGACGACGCTGTGGCCCGCGGGTGTTTCGACGAAAAACTGCTGCGGCATATCTTCAGCAACCTGTTGTCCAACGCGCTGAAGTATTCGCCTGCGGGCGGGCAGGTGGACTGGACGGTGCGCCGCGAAGGCGACCGGGTGAGGTTTGAGGTGCAGGACCAGGGCATAGGCATTCCGCCAGATGAGATTGCTCACCTGTTCGAGTCCTTCCACCGCGCCAGCAACGTGGGCGACATCCAGGGCACCGGGCTCGGCCTGGCCATCGTCAAGAAATCCGTCGATTTGCACCAGGGCCAAATAGACGTGCACAGCACGGTGGGCCAAGGTACCCGTTTCAGTGTCCTGATCTGACCCGACCCCTACCGCAACACCCCATGGCAACCTTGCTGGTCATTGACGACGAACTGCCCATACGTCAGAACCTGGCGCGTTTTCTGAGCCTGGAAGGGCACCAGGTGCTGCAAGCGGCCGATGGCGAAGCCGGCCTGGCCCTGGCGCTGGGTGACCCCCGGCCTGATCTGGTGTTGTGCGACGTGATGATGCCGCGCCTGAACGGCTACGAACTGCTGGCCGCCTTGCGGGCCGACCCACGCGGCCGCGATTTGCCGTTTGTTTTCCTGTCGGCCAGCGCCGAAAAAGAGCGCCTCGAACAGGCGCTGGAGCAAGGGGCGTCGGCCTACGTCACCAAGCCCTTCAACCTGGCCCAGTTGCACGAGGTGTTGGTCAAGCACCTGGGGCCCCGTTCATGAGCGCCCGCCTGGTCATTGCCGAAGACGAGGAGGGCATACGCCAGAACCTGACACGCATGCTGCGGCTTGAAGGGTTTGAGGTGTGGGCTGGCGAAAACGGCCGCCTGGCCCTGGAGCTGGTGCAGCGGCACGCGCCCGATCTGGTCATCAGCGACCTGATGATGCCCGAGCTCAGTGGCGATCAGCTGGTCCTGGCCTTGCGTGCCGACCCACGCACCGCCCACATCCCCGTGGTGCTGCTGACCGCCCGCGCCGACCGCAGCGATGTGCGGGCCGGCATGGAGCTGGGGGCCGACGACTACCTGACAAAACCCTTCCAGCGTGACGAGTTGCTGCGCAGTGTGCGGGCCCGGCTCGACAAGGCGGCCGGCCAACGGCTGGCGGCACAACGACTGGCAGAACAGACCCACAACCTGGCCCATTTTGATGCGGCCACGCGGCTGCCCAACCGCAACCACTGGCAGTTGTTGCTGAGCGACCTCCTCAGCGGGTTGCCGCCTGGCCCACCCCAGGCACTGGCCCTCGTCGTGGGGCTGGACAACCTGCCCCAGCTGGCCCAGGTGTTGCGCGCGGGGGCTCTGGAAGCGCTGGTGCACGCGCTGTCGCAACGTCTGCGTGACGCCCCTGGCTTGGCGGCCTTGCCGCGCTGCACCGTGGGGCGCCTGGCCGAAGACCGGTTTGCGCTGTTTGTGATGCAGCCCCACGGCCTGGCCGCACAGCAAGCCGCCGACCACCTGCTGGCGCACCTGGGCGCTGCCATCGAGGTGGATGGGGAAGCACATTTCCCGGTGGTGTCGGTCGGCGCTTTGCCCCTGGCGGCTCAGGCCGCTTCGGCCATGGGGGTGATGGGGCAGCTGGAGCAGGCGCTGGCAATGGCCCGCCGCCAGAGCGGGCGCCGCGTGTGGGTGCTCAACGACGGTGAACAGGCTGAGGCCGGCGCTGCGCTGCGCCTGCACAACGACATGCACCTGGCCGTGGCCCGCGGTGAGCTGCGGGCCTGGTACCAGCCTCAGCTGGATGCCCACAGCGGCGCCCTGGTGGGGTTCGAGGCGCTCATGCGCTGGCAGCACCCCACCCACGGGCTGGTGTTCCCCTCGGTCTTCATACCCCTGGCCGAAGACAACGGCCAGATCGTGCCCATGGGCGCGTGGATGCTGGAGCGTGCCTGCGCCGACCTCCTTGCGCTGCAACGCGCTTGCCCGCCGGACGCGCCGCCGCTGCGGGTGGCCGTCAACCTGTCACTGCGGCAGTTCTGCGATCCGCAGGTGTACGAACATGTGGCGCAAGCGCTGGCCCGCAGCGGTCTGGCGCCGACGCAGCTGGAGCTGGAAATCACCGAAGGCACGGCCATGGTCAACCAGCAACACACGCTGGACCTGCTGGGCCGCTTCAAACAGCTGGGCTGCATGCTGGCCCTGGACGACTTCGGCACCGGCTACAGCAGCCTGGCCTACCTCAAGCGGTTCCCGCTGGACGTGATGAAGATCGACCAGTCGTTTGTGCGGCACATCCTCAGCGACAACGAGGACCGCGCCATCGTGCACGCCATCATCACGCTGGCGCACCACCTGGGCATGAAGGTGATTGCCGAAGGCGTGGAGCAGGCGGCGCAACAGCAGTTGCTGGCCTCCATGGGGTGCGAGCTGGTGCAGGGCTACCTGCATGGCCGCCCCATGCCGCTGGACGAAGCGCTGGCCTGGTTGCAGGCGCATCAGCGCCCGCTGGTCAAGCGCACGTAGGCCTCTCGGGTGGGGGGCGACACGGCGGCCAGCACCTGGTCGTGGCGGGTCTTGTGGCGCGTGAGCAGCCGCGCCGAGGCCACCAGCTTGGATTGGCAGTACCAATGGCAGGTGTGCTGCATCAGCATGAGTTCGGCGGTCATGGTGAAGGCGCGTTGTTTGTGGCTCCAAGCGTGCTGGGCGCGCACAAACGCCACACCACGCGCATGGATGGCCAGGGCCTCGCGCAGGTCAAAACACAGTTGGGGCAACCACTCTTCCACGCGCGGCACGGCCATGGGCACGCGGCTGATGCGGGCCTGCGCGGCGGGCATGGCGCGCACCGAATCGGCCAGGCGGCCCATCTGTATCTCGGTTTCCGCCTCGGCGGTTTCCAACACACCCCAGACCTGCTGCTGGCGCTGCGCATCACTTTCGCCCAGCGCCCGCAGGTAGCCCTCCATCAAGGTGCTCATCAGCATTTCTATGCGCAGCGGGCTGAGGTGTTGCGACAGCCGGGCGATGCGTTGCCGGTGGGACGTGCGGTTGGCCAGGCGCCAGAGGATGCCGAAGACTACCAGCAGGGACAGGATTTCCATGAGAACGGCTCAGGTGAGGACAACGCGGGGCCAACTTCAGGCGCCGGGCGGCGTGGCCAGCAGCACCCGGTTGCGGCCCTGCCGTTTGGCCTCGTAGAGGGCCGCATCGGCCCGGGCCATCAGGCTTTCCAGGCTCAGTTCCTGGGCCTGGAATTCGGCAACGCCAAAACTGGCGGTGAAGTGTAGCGGCTGGCCGCGCACATGGATCTGGCTGTTGGCCACCGCTTCACGCATGCGCTCGGCCACGCGTGCGGCTTGTTCGGCGTTGCTGTTGGGCAGCAACACGGCAAACTCCTCGCCGCCGATGCGGCCGATCATGTCGTTCTCGCGCAGCTCGCGCGCCAGCAACTGCGCAAAGTGCAGCAGCACGGCGTCGCCGGTGGCGTGTCCGTGGGTGTCGTTGATGGTTTTGAAGTGGTCGATGTCGATCATCAGCAACGACAGCGGGTGTTGGTAGCGCATGCAGCGCTGGATTTCGGTGTGGGCCTGTTCGGTGAAGCCGCGCCGGCCCAGCACCTGGGTCAACGCATCCAGTCGGGCCGCTCGCTCGGCCGCGTCTTTCTGTTCGCGCAGTTCCCGTGTGGCCAGTTCCACCTGTTGGCGCAGTTCCTGTTGGGTCATGGCCACCTGTTGTGCCATCTCGTTCACCCCCTGGGCCAGGCCAGACAAGGCGCCACAGTGCTGGGGGTTGGTTCGGGCATCGAGCGATCCGCTCGCAATGCGTTGCACCACCAGGCTGATCTGCCCGATGGGCCGGGTGACACGGCTGGCGATGGCGGTGGACAACAGCGTGGCCAGCAACATGGCCCCCAGCGTGGCCGCCAGCGCCCACGCCAACAATTCGCTGCGGCGGCGCTCCAGGCTTTCCAGGCCAAACTGCATCAGCACAAAACCACGCGGCGTGGTGGCATCGGGCTGGGACAGGCCCAGGCCGGTGGTTTCCTGGAATAGGTCCACCCGGGCGGCGGGCGAGCCCTCGATGGGCACCAGCACGGTGAGCCGTTCGCCGCTGATCTCCAGCTGGACACGCGCCTCCAACGGCAGCAGGCCGCCTTGCAAGGTGCCCGCGCTCACCAACAGGCGGCCATCGCGGTCAAACACCTTTACCGCCCGCAACTGGCTGTCGCCCTTGTGGCTGGCCTCCACCAGGCGCTGCAGGGTTTCGAGGTCGTTGGCAAACAGCGGAAATTCGGCCGATCCAGCCAGCTGGGTGGCGGCCACGCGTGCGCGCTCCTGCCAGGCTTCGGTCAGGTCCTCGGCGTAGCGGCTCAGGAACACCCACAACAAGGCCACCACCACCAGCACGGTGGGCAGGGCGGCGGCCAACCAGAGGCGGGCGCGTATGCCGGGCTTGCTGCTCATGGCTTGCCCTCGCTGCGCTGCAGGGTTTGTGTCAGGCTGCCCGCGTCGGGCAAGACCAGGCCCAGCGAGCGCGCGACCTGGTCGTTGAGCCCCACGGTCCACAGCCGCGATGGGCTGGCCGCAGGCACCCGGCGTTCCGTCAGCACCCGGCGCGCCAGTTGGGCGATTTCACGGCCGGCCTGCTGGGGCTCGGTGTGCAGTGCCAGCATGGCGCCGGCACGCACGTGGGTGGCGGCGTAGCCCAACACCGGCACCCGCTGGCGGTAGGCGGCGATCAGCATGTTGTTGAGGCTGGTGGGGGTGAATACGGCGTTGTCTGGCAGGGCCAGAAACACGTCCGCATCGCCCAGCACCTGGCTCAGGGTCGGAAACAGTTCGGTGTCGGTGAGTTCGGCTTCGGCCAGCACCAGTCCGCGCTCGGCAGCCGCACGCTGCAACTGCGGGCGCCAGCGCCGTGAGCTGGGGCCCCACAACACGCCCACCCGTTTGTGGGTGGGCAGCGCCAGCCGGATGAGATCGAGGTGGCGCTCCACACTGGGGTCCAGCCACACACCGGTGACTTGTGCGGCCGTGCGCTGCGTCTGGGCCTCGTAGCTGGCGCGTGGCAGCAGGCCGGCCACCACCGACACGCGGGCCATCGTGGGCTCGGCCGCCGCGCGACTCAGCACCGAGGCCAGCGCCGCACTGCCCAGGGTGATCACCAGCGGCGGTGGGCTTTCTGCGGAAGCCGCCGCCAACTGCTGGGGGCTGAACACACGCACGGGTTTGCCGACCAAGCCTTCGCGCAGTGCGGCCAGGGCCTCACCGTAGGCGCCGGCTTGATCGGGGGCCACCAGCCAAAGAGAGGGTGGGGCGTTTTGTGCCCAGGCACCGGTTGTGAGCCAGGCGCTCAGCCCGGCACCCAACAGGGTGCGTCGCGGGGTCAGCAAGGTGGCTTGTTTCGGCACTCAGAACTCGGCGTCCAGGCTGGCATAGACCTGGCGGCGCGACATCGGGCTGGCAAACCGGGACTCGAACAAGGGCTGCGCACCGTTGAGGTGGCGCACGGTCAACGCGGCGCGGACTTGTGTGCCGCCCACCCGCATGGGGTAGGACAGGTGCAGATCGGCTTGTCGCAGGGGTGCCGGCATGAGGCCCACGCCCAGCCAGCTCATGGCGCGCCGTTCGGTCAGCACCAGCCCGAGCTTCAGGCGGTTGGGCCACTGCTGAAACAGCGCCAGCGTGGTGGACCGCTGCGGTGGCATGCCCACCGAGGCGTTGGGCCAATGCACCCGGGTGAAGGCCTGGCCCAGCCACACCTCGGTTCGTGGGCTGGGTGCCCAGCGCCACTGGTACTCCAGGCCTGACAGCTTGGGGCCTGGCGTGTTGCTGTAGTCCGTCACCACCGAGCCGGTGTAGAGCATGGGGGTGGGTAGGCGGTAGTCGGTGCTGCGTATGTAGCCGTCCATGCGTTCGCGGAACACGCGCACGTCCACCGTCATGCGCAGCGCGCGCAGGTTGCCGAAGTAGCCCAGTTCGTGGCTGAGCATTCGTTCGGGCTGCACCTGGCCCGTGGCGGCAAAGGTGCGGCCCACGGTTTCGCCACCCAGGTCGTAGCGCACGTCGCCGGCCAGCTCGAACAGCGAAGGCGTGCGCAGCGAGCGGTTGATGCCGGCGCGCAGGGTGTGGTCGTCCCCCAGCTGGTGGTTGACCATGAGCCGGGGTGTGGCGAAGCCGCCGGTCCAGCTGTGGTGGCCCAGGAACAGACCACCGTTGACCGTCCAGGCGGGTGCGGGTCGCCACTCGAGGTTGCCAAACAGGCGCGATTCTCGGAAGGACAGGGCGTCGTCGCGGTAGAACAGCGGGCGTGATTGCGCCTCTTCGTGGCGCAGGCCCACCCCCCACACCAGCCGCAGTTCGGGCGAAAGGCTGCGCTGGTGCTGCAGTTCGGCGTCGAGCCGGCGCCCCACGCCACTGAAATCCACCACGATGCCGGGCACGGGCTCGTAGTCGTAGCGGTCGCGCAGCGATTCGCGGGTGGCGCTCAGCGAGAGTTTGAGCTGCTCGGTGTCGGACAGCTGGCGGCGCCAGACACCGTGTACATGCCAGTCGCGCCACTGCAGCGTGCGTGCGGGGTTGCCCACGTCGCCCGAGTAGCCATCGCCGGCCCGCAAGGCACTCAGACCGGCGTCGATTTCGACTTCGTTGCTGGTGTCGGGTGAGGCATCCACCCGCAGGCGCAGCTGGTTGAGCTGGCGGTTGTCGAACAGACCACGCAAGCCATCGTCGCTGCGCCGCAGCGCGCTGAGGCGGTAGCTCAGGTCCTGGTCGCCCAGGCCGAGGCTGACGCGGCCGTCGCGCACGCCACCCGCGCCCACACGCACGCTGGCGGAGCCGCCCAGCGTGTCAGCCGTGTGGCGGGTGACGATATTGATGACGCCAAACATGGCGTTGGCGCCATAGGCCGCCGAGTTGGCGCCGCGCAGCACCTCCACACGTTCGACCTCCTGCGGGTCCACCGACATCAGCCCGCGCGACGTGCCGCCAAAGTAATACGAGGAATAGGCTGGCCTGCCGTCGATCAGCAACAGGTTGCGGATGCCGAATTCGTCCAGCGGCGCGTGGTAAACCGCGATCGGGTTGGCGCCGTTGTAGCCGCTCACAAAGTAACCGGGCACCAGGCGCAGCAGCTCGGCCATGTCGCGCACCTGCAGGGCTTCGATGGTCTTGCGGTCGATCACCGTCACCGCACCGGGCGTCTCCCTGATGGGCTGGGCCAGGCGGCTGACGGTCAACACCACGGGCAAGGTGTCGAAATAGTCCTGCTCCGACAGCTCACCCTGTGCCTGCGCGGCCGGGGGTAGCAGGCCGATGGCGGCGGCCAGCCAGAAGCTCAAGCGTTGGGGGGTGGGCAAGGGGCGGGCGCGCATATTGTTAATAAATCATAACCTTGCCCCGGCGCCGCACCCATGCCGCCGCAACCGTTAACGCGTTCGCAGCGGGTGCGGTCAGCTGTCCAGCGCCTGCAAGGCCTCGCTCAGCTCCAGCCAGCGTTCTTCGCGTTCGGCCAGTTCGGTGTCGATGGCTTTGAGGCGTTTGCCCATCTCGGCCAGCTCGGCCGGGGGCAGGTTGCCCATCAGGCGTTCGTTGAGCTGGGCCTGTTCGGCGTTCAGGGCTTCCAGGCGTTTGTCCACCTCGGCCAGTTCGCGTTTGAGCGGGCGTTGCTTTTCGTTCAGTTCCTGGCGGCGCTGGGCGTCGGCCTTGCGTTGCTCGGCGCCGCCGAGCTTGGGTGCGTCGGGGGCAGGCTTCGCCTTGGCCGCCACCAAAGCGGCGGCGGCAGCGGCCTGTTCTTCCTTGGCGGCGTTGGCCGCCTTGTTTTGCGCCAGTTCGCGCAGGCGTTTGGATTCGTCCAGCAGGTAGCGCTGGTAGTCGTCCAGGTCACCGTCAAACGGCTCGACCCCACCGCGTGACACCAGCCAGAACTCGTCGCACACGGCGCGCAGCAGGGCGCGGTCGTGGCTGACCAGCATCACCGTGCCTTCAAACTCGTTGAGCGCCACGCTCAAGGCCTCGCGGGTGGCAAGGTCGAGGTGGTTGGTGGGTTCGTCCAGCAGCAGCAGGTTGGGGCGCTGCCATACGATCATGCACAGCACCAGGCGGGCTTTTTCGCCGCCGCTCATGCTGCCCACCGCCTGCTTGACCATGTCGCCGGTGAAGTTGAAGTTGCCCAGGAAGTTGCGCAGCTCCTGCTCGCGCGCTTGCGGCGACACCTCCTTTGCCAGGCGGATCATGTGCTCCAGCGGGTTGTCCTGCGGGCGCAGCACGTCAAGCTCCTGCTGGGCAAAGTAGCCGATGTTCAGGCCTTTGCCTTCGGTGATCTGGCCGTTGATGGCCTGCAACGTGCGCGCCACCGTTTTGACCAGGGTGGACTTGCCCTGGCCGTTGGCGCCCAGGATGCCGATGCGCTGGCCGGCCATGACAGACTTGCTGATGCCCTGCACGATGACCGTGGGTGCGTCGCCCTCGGCTTCGCCGGGGTAACCCACACTGACGGCATCCAGTGTAAGCATGGGGTTGGGCAGGCTCGCGGGCTCGCGGAACTCGAACTCGAAATCGGCCTCGGCCAGCACGGGGCCGAGCTTCTCCATGCGCTCCAGCGCCTTGACGCGGCTTTGTGCCTGTTTGGCCTTGCTGGCCTTGGCCTTGAAGCGGTCGATGAACTTCTGCAGGTGGGCGATCTTTTCCTGCTGACGGGCGTAGCTGGTTTGCTGCAGGGCCAATTGTTCGGCGCGCATGTCTTCGAAGCGGCTGTAGTTGCCGCCGTAGCGGTTGAGCTTGGCTTTTTCAATGTGCAGGGTGACGGTGGTGACCGCGTCCAGGAACTCGCGGTCGTGGCTGATGACCAGCAGCGTGCCTTCGTAGCGGCGCAGCCAGGCCTCCAGCCACACCAGGGCGTCCAAGTCCAAGTGGTTGGTGGGTTCGTCCAGCAGCAGCAGGTCGCTCGGACACATCAGCGCGCGGGCCAGTTGCAGACGCATGCGCCAGCCGCCCGAGAAGCTGTTCACCGGGCGCTCCAGCTCGGCGTTGTTGAAGCCCAGGCCCATGAGCAATGCTTGCGCGCGCGACACCGAATCGTGCGCGCCCGCGTCGTGCAGCGCCATGTAGGCGTGCGCCATGCGCTCGCCGTCGCCACTTTCTTCGGCCGCCGTCACTTCCTGTTCTGCCGCCAGCAAGGTGGTGTCGCCTTCCACCACAAAACGGGTGGCGGCTTGCTCGGTCTCTGGCATGTCCTGCGCCACCTGCGCCATGCGCCATTGGGCGGGAATGCTGAAATCCCCGCTGTCTTCGTGCAACACGTGGGTGAGCAGGGCAAACAGGCTGGACTTGCCCGCGCCATTGCGCCCCACCAGGCCCACTTTTTCGCCTGGGTTGAGGGTGGCCGAGGCGCTGTCGAGCACGACCTTGGTGCCACGGCGCAGCGTGACGTTCTTGAGTTGGATCATGAAAAAACGAGACCGCACCACAGGTGCGGCCGGAGACTTGAATCAGGTCAGGGGGGCGTGGGGCGCCCGGAGCAGGCGGCACGCGAAGCCCCGATTGTGCCGCAGGGGGGCTGGCTGGGGTCAGCGTGGCTCAAATGGGTTGAGCACCTGGAGCCCCAACGCGCTGAAATTTGACACGTTGCGACCCACCGCCCTCAGGCCATGGGATTTGGCGGTGGCAGCGATCGTGGCGTCTTCGGAGAGGGTGTTGTTGGCCCTCTGAAGGTGCTCAGCCCCGCAGGCCCTCTGCGGTCAAGAGCAGCACCTGATCATCCCCCGCGCTGGTGCTCAGCCACACGGGCTGCAGGTGGGGGAAGGCGGCTTCGAAGAAGGTCCGCTCGTGGCCAATTTCCAGCACCAGCACGCCGTGGGGTGAGAGGCGCGAAGGCGCGTCGCGCAGCAGGGTGCGCACGAAGTCCATGCCGTCGCTGCCACCGGCCAGGGCCAGTTCGGGTTCGGCGCGGAACTCGGCGGGCAGTTCGGCCATGCTTTGGGCGTTGACGTAGGGCGGGTTGCAGAGGATGAGGTCGTAGGGGCCGGGGCAGGCGCTCAGGCCGTCGGATTCGATCAGCGTGACGCGGTCTTGCAGGCCATGGCGCTCCACGTTGATGTGGGCTACGGCCAGGGCGTCGGGTGAGAGGTCGGCGCCGGTGACTTTCACCTCGGGCCAGGCGAGGGCGGCCAGCACGGCCAGGCTGCCGTTGCCGGTGCACAGGTCAAGCACGCGGTGGGTGTCGGCGCTGAGCCAGGCGTCCAGCGTGCCATCGGCCAGGGGCTCGGCGATGAGGCTGCGGGGGATGATGACGCGCTCGTCCACATAAAACGACACACCTTGCAGCCAGGCCTCGCGGGTGAGGTAGGCGGCGGGTTGGCGGGTGGCAATGCGCTGATCGATGAGGGCCGACACCTGCTGCTGTTCGTCCGCCGCCACCAGGCGGCCGCCTTCGGCGTCGAGGTCGCCGTCCAGTGGCAGGCCCAGGCGCCACAGGACCAGCCACACGGCTTCGTCGAAGGCGTTGGTGGTGCCTTGGCCGAAGGCGACGCCCGCTTGCAGCAGGCGCTGTTCGGCAGCGTCGATGAGTTCGGTGAGTGTCATGCGGCCAGTTTTTCGAGCACGCGGCGGTAGATGTTTTTCAGCGGCTCGATCTCGGCCACCGGCACACACTCGTCGATCTTGTGGATGGTGGCGTTGGTGGGGCCGAGTTCGATGACTTGCGGGCAGATCTGGGCGATGAAGCGGCCGTCGCTGGTACCGCCGGTGGTGGAGAGTTCGGTCTCCAGCCCGGTTTCAAGCCGGATGGCGTGGCGCACGGCATCAACCAGGGTGCCAGGCGGCGTGAGGAAGGGGCGGCCGCCCAACGTCCAGGCCAGGTCATAGCCGTCGCCGGGCTGCAAGCCGTGGCGGGCCAGGATGCCTTGCACGCGCTGCTGCAGGCCCTCTGGGGTGGATTCGGTGCTGAAGCGGAAGTTGAAGTCCACCACCACGGTGCCCGGGATGACGTTGCTCGCGCCGGTGCCGCCGTGGATGTTGCTGACCTGCCAGCTTGTGGGCGGGAAAAAGTCGTTGCCGTTGTCCCACACGGTGGCCACCAGTTCGGCCAGGGTGGGTGCGAGCAGGTGGATCGGATTCTTGGCCAGGTGCGGGTAGGCGATGTGGCCTTGGATGCCCTTGACCGTGAGCTTGCCGCTCATGGTGCCTCGGCGGCCGTTCTTGACCATGTCGCCCACACGCTCGACCGAGGTGGGCTCGCCCACGATGCAGTAGTCCAGCTTTTCGCCGCGCGCCTTCAGGGCCTCGCAGACGATGACGGTGCCGTCGTTGGCCGGGCCCTCTTCGTCGCTGGTGAGCAAAAAGGCGATGCCCAAGGCGGGGTCGGGGTGGTTGGCCAGGAATTCTTCCACCGCCACCACCATGGCAGCCAACGAAGTTTTCATGTCGCTGGCGCCACGGCCGTAGAGCTTGCCGTCGCGGTGGGTGGGCACAAAGGGATCACTGCCCCACTGCGCCAACGGGCCGGTGGGCACCACGTCGGTGTGGCCGGCAAACACCAGCAGCGGGGCGGCTTGGCCAGCCATCACGCGGCCGGTGCGTTTGGCCCAGAGGTTGGTGACGCGGAAATCGGCCGGGCCACTCTCCAGGGTTTCGCACTCGAAGCCCAGGGGTTTGAGGCGGTCGGTGATCAGTGCCTGGCAGCCGGCATCCAGCGGCGTCACGGAGGGGCGGGCGATCAGCGCCTCGGCCAGGCGCAGGGTCTCAAAGCTCATGGTGTCCATTCAGCGCGCGGGTGGCCCCACGCCTTGTTCAATGCTTGATTTCGAGCGAGAACTCGGTGAAGGAGGGGCCGGCGGCGGCCTCTTCGGCAGCTTGTTCTGCCGCCGCCTGAGGGCCCTTGGCAAAGGTGTTCTGCAGGCGCCACAGCAGGTTGGTCGGCGAGTCGGCGTAGGCCAGACCTTCCTTGCGGTCGATGCGGCCGGAAGTGATGAGGCGCGCCAGGTCCTCCTCGAAGGTCTGCGAGCCTTCGGCCATGGAGTTTTCCATGGCCTCGCGAACGCCGGAGAAGTCGGCCTTCTCGATCAACTCCTGCACCAATTTGGTGTTGACCATCACCTCCATGGCGGGCGCGCGGCTGCCGTCCACGGTGCGCAGCAGACGCTGCGAGATGACGCCGCGCAGCGAGGCCGCCAGGTCGCCCAGCAAGGTGGGGCGCACTTCCACGGGATAGAAGCTCAGGATGCGGTTGAGCGCGTGGTAGCTGTTGTTGGCGTGCAGCGTGGCCAGGCACAGGTGGCCCGACTGCGCGTAGGCGATGGAGGCCGACATGGTCTCGCGGTCGCGGATTTCGCCGATCATGATCACGTCGGGTGCCTGGCGCAGCGCGTTTTTCAGCGCCACGTGGAGGGAGGCGGTGTCGGTGCCCACCTCGCGCTGGTTGACGATGGACTTCTTGTTGCGGAACAGGTATTCCATCGGGTCTTCCACCGTCAGGATGTGCCCGGACATGTTCTCGTTGCGGTGGTCCAGCATGGCCGCCAGCGTGGTGCTTTTGCCCGCACCGGTGGAGCCGACCATGAGCACCAGCCCCCGCTTGGCCAGGATCATCTCTTTGAGGATTTCGGGCACACCCAGCGCGTCGAGTTTGGGCACCTCGGTCTGGATGTAGCGGATCACCACCGCATAGGTGCCGCGCTGGCGCATGCCGCTGATACGGAAGCGCCCCACACCCGGCAGGGCGTGGGCCATGTTGAGCTCGCCCGTGCGCGCCAGTTCTTCCATGTGATCGTCCGACAGCACCTCGGCCAGCAGTGCGCGCGGCGCGTCGGCCGGCAGCACCTGGCCATTGATGGACTGGGTGACGCCGTTGATCTTGATCTGCACGGGCGAGCCCGCCGACATGTAGACGTCGGACGCTTTTTTCTCCGCCATCAGCCGGAGGATGCGCTCCATGGTGCCAGTGCCGTTCGGGGTGCTCATGGGTTTCTCCTACGATGACAAATGACCGGCGGCTGCGCCTGCCATGACAAATGACACAACGCCGATTTCATTTGTCATCGACGCGAAGCGAGGTCATTCGTCATTGCCGCGCAATCAATCGCGCAGCAGGTCGTTCAGGCTGGTCTTGGAGCGGGTTTGTGCATCCACCGTCTTGACGATGATGGCCGCGTAGGTGCTGTAGTCCTGGCCCGACTTGGTCTTCTTGGGCAGGTTGCCGCTGATGACCACGCTGCCACTGGGCACGCGGCCGTAGACGGTTTCACCGGTGTCGCGGTTGAAGATGGGGGTGCTCTGGCCGATGTACACGCCCATGCCCAGCACCGAGTTTTCTTCGATCACCACACCCTCGACCACCTCGGAGCGGGCGCCGATGAAGCAGTTGTCTTCGATGATGGTGGGGCCGGCCTGCAACGGCTCCAGCACGCCACCAATGCCCACGCCACCGCTGAGGTGCACGTTTTTGCCAATTTGTGCGCAGCTGCCCACGGTGGCCCAGGTGTCCACCATGGTGCCTTCGTCCACATAAGCGCCGATGTTGACGTAGCTGGGCATGAGGATGGCGCCCTTGGCAATGTAGCTGCCACGGCGGGCCACGGCCGGTGGCACCACACGCACGCCGGTGGCCTTCATTTCGTCTTCGCTCAAGTGGGCGAACTTGGTTTTGACCTTGTCGAAAAAGGCCAGCTCGCCGGCTTTCATCACGGCGTTGTCGTTGAGGCGGAACGACAGCAACACGGCCTTCTTGATCCACTGGTGCACCGTCCACTGGCCAACGGCTTGGCGAGTGGCCACGCGCAGCTGGCCCACATTGAGTTGCGAGATCACCTGCTCCACGGCGTCCACCACCTCTTTGGGGGCGGAGGTGGGCGAGAGGCTGGCGCGGTTGTCCCAGGCGGTGTCGATGATCTGCTGCAGTTGTTGGGTCATGTTGAGTTGGCGTTGAGAGTAAAGCGTTGAGCGTGGGTCAGCCTTGGCGGCAGAAGGCGGCCATCCGTTCGGCAGCTTCCACACATTCGGCGGTTTCAGCCACCAGGGCCATGCGAACGCGGTTGGTGCCCGGATTGACGCCCAAAGCGGTGCGCGCGAGGTAGCTGCCCGGGAGCACGGTCACATTGTATTGAGCCAGCAGGTCGCGGGCGAACAACTCGTCTGCGCTGAGGCCGGTGCCAGGCCGGTGGAAGTGCGCGGGTACGCCTGCCCACAGGTAAAAGCCGGCGTCGGGCAATCGCACGTCCAGCACCTCGGCCAGCATGGGCGTCACGCGGGCGAACTTTTCGCGGTACTGGCGGCGGTTGTCCACCACATGGTCTTCGTCGTCCCAGGCGGTGATGCTGGCGGTCTGCACCACCGGGCTCATGGCGCAGCCGTGGTAGGTGCGGTACAGACCAAATGCCTTGATGAGTGCCGCGTCGCCGGCCACAAAACCGCTGCGCAGGCCGGGCACGTTGCTGCGCTTGGACAGGCTGGTGAAGGCGATGAGGTTTTTGAAATCGGCTCGGCCGAGTTGTGCCGCCGCTTCCAGACCGCCCAGCGGCGCTTCCTCGCGAAAGTAGATTTCGCTGTAGCACTCGTCCGAGGCGATCACAAAACCGTAGCGGTCGCTCAGCTCAAACAGCAGTTTCCATTCGTCCAGCGGCATCACCGCGCCGGTGGGGTTGCCGGGGGAGCACACGAACAACAACTGCGTGCGCGCCCACACCGATTCGGGCACCGCCGCCCAATCGATGCCGAAGTTGCGCGACGGGTCGCTGTTGGCGTACCACGGCTGGGCGCCGGCCAGCAGGGCTGCGCCCTCGTAGATTTGGTAGAAGGGGTTGGGGCACACCACCAGCGGGGGGCCCTCGGCCGTGCGTCGGGAGGCGTCCACCACCACCTGCGTGAGGGCAAACAGCGCCTCGCGCGAGCCGTTGACCGGCAACACCTGGGTGACCGGGTCCACCTTCAGCCCATACCGCCGCCCTATCCAGCCCGCCATGGAAGCACGCAGCGCGTGTGTACCGATGGTGGCCGGGTAGGCGGCCAGGCCGCCGGCCGGGTCGTTGATGGCGTCACACAAAGCCTGTTTGAGGAACGCGGGCGTGGCGTGTTTGGGCTCGCCAATGCCCAGGCTGATGGGCCGGTGGGCGGTGCTGGGCGTGACGCCGGCAAACAGTTGGCGCAGCCGCTCGAAGGGGTAGGGCTGGAGGTGGGACAGCAGGGGATTCATGGGGGCGGATTATCCGGCAGGGCGTCTGTGGCCTTGGGGGTGGCTTGGCGGGCGGCAACGGGCGGGATGGCCGTTGGGGCTTTGCCTGTTGACGATGCGCCTAAACACCACGAAGATGTCATTGTCAAACAAAATTAAAACAACAGGGGGCGCTATGGACAGTGCGCGCGCGAGTCTGGTTCCGGGAAGCGGGGACGCTGGCTTTGCCGGTGAACCCGGTCTGCAGCAGTTGGCTTCTGCCGCTTGCCACCGCATCCTGCGTTTGTTCGGGGTGAGCGGTGCGGCGGTGCTGTTGGCGGGCGGGGCCCACCCTCAGGTCATTGCACAGGCGGGCGATGTTGCCGCCAACCCGATGGCGCTTCCGGCCGTGCGTGGGCTCATTGACCGTGCCCTGTCGCTGGGGCGGGCGGGGCGCACCGAATCCCACAATGCCGTTGACGCGCACGCCATCGTGACGCCGCTGCGGCGCGACGGTGTGACGGTGGGGGTGATTCTGATGTGGCGCCCGTCGGCCCATCCCTTCACCGACGCCGAACTGGCGCAGTCGGCCTTGTCGGCCGAGTCCCTGGGCATGACCTTGCAGTTGCACCATGTGGGCGAAACCCTGCGGCGCTCTGAGGCGCAGTACCGCCTGCTGTTTCAACGCAATCCGCTGCCCATGTATGTGTCCACCTTCGAGGAACGGCGCATCATCGCCGTCAACCCGGCCGCTGTGCAGCTGTACGGGTACGACGAAGCGCGTTTTTTGCAGCTGCACTCTGCCGACCTGATGTTTGTGCAGTCCGCGGAGGAACGCGCTCGTGTCATGCGCGAAACCGCACCGTACCACCGCATTCAGGGCCTGGTGGGCCAACATCGCACGGCCACAGGTCGGACGCTGGATGTGGAAGTCTGGACCGACGAGATCGAGTTCGAAGGCCGCAGTGCGCGGCTGGTGCTGGTCTACGACATCACCGAGCGCTGCAACGCCGAGCGTGAGCTGGCGCGCGTGAGCAGGGTGCAGCGCATGCTGAGCGCGTGCAACGAGGCCTTGGTGCGCAGCCAGGACGAACCCGATCTGCTGGCGCGTGTGTCCGACATCGCCTTGAACATCGGTGGCTACCGCTTTGCGATGGTGTGCATGGCCTGTGACGACGAAGGTCGCAGCATCCGCATCGTTGATTGGCCGGGGCAGCCCCCCAACCACCTGCGCGAGCTGCGCGTGTCTTGGGCACCCGATGGCCCGGGTGGGCAAGGGCCGATGGGGCGGGTGATCCGCAGCGGCGAACCGGTGGTCATGGACGACCTGGCCCAACACCGCGACGAGCTGGTGATGGCGGACGCGTCGCTGAACCTGGGCTACCGCAGCCTGGTGGTTCTGCCCTTGCGCGATGCGGGGCAGACCTTTGGGGTGCTCAACCTCCTGGGGGGGGAAGTGCAGTCGGTCATGGGGCGTTCGGAGCTGGCCTTGCTCATGGAATTGGCCGACAACCTGGCCTATGGCATCGTCCACCAACGTGCGCGCCAGCAGCGGCGCCTGGACGCCGCCCGCATTGCGCAACTGGCCTATTCCGACGAGCTGACCGGCCTGCCCAACCGCGCTCGGCTGAGCGAGCAACTGCAAAACCGAATCGACGACACGCGCGCCCATGGCGGCTGGAGCAGCTTGCTGTTGCTGGACATACACAACCTCAAGGCGCTCAACGAAATCTGGGGGCACCAGGAAGGCGACCGGCTGTTGCGGTCTTTTGCGCAGCGCCTGCAGTTGGCCACGGCCGGTGTGTGTGCCCGCCTGGGCGCCGATGAGTTTGTGGTTTTGCTCGGGCCTCACCGGGCAGGCGATGAAGCCATCGCGGTGGACGAAGCGACCGGCGCGGCCAGCCGGCTGTTGCAGGCATTGGCTTACACCCACCACAGCGAAGGCTGGGTGTTTGAATGCCTGTGCAGTGCTGGTCTGGTGCTGTTCAATGGCCACGACGGCGGCGTGAGCGAACTGCTCCAGCGGGCCGAAATCGCGCTCTACGCGGCCAAAGCCGCAGGCCCCCAATCCCTGCGTCGTTACGACCGGGAGCTGCACGCGGCCGTGGTCGAGCACGCGCAACTGGACCAGGCCTTGCGCGAGGCCCTGAACCAGCGCCAGTTCGAGCTTCACTACCAGCCGCAGTGCGACGTCAACGGCACTTGGGTGGGTGCCGAGGCGCTGGTGCGTTGGCGCCACCCGCAGCGCGGCTGGGTGTCGCCCGGCACGTTCATACCGGCGTGCGAAGAAAGCGGCTTGATCCTGCGCCTGGGGTTGCAGGTGCTGGAGATGGCCTGCGCCCGGTTGGCCCAATGGCAGGCCATGCCCCATCTGGCGGGGCTGATGCTGTCCGTCAACGTCAGTGCGCGGCAGTTTCGCCAGCCCGAATTTGTGCGGCAGGTGGCCCAGGCCTTGGCCGCGTCTGGCGCGCCGGCCCGCAAGCTCAAGCTGGAGCTGACCGAAAGTGTGATGGTGGACGATGTGGAGCAAGTCACCGGCAAGATGAAGGCCCTGCGCGAGCTGGGTGTGTCGTTTTCCCTGGACGACTTTGGCACCGGCTACTCTTCCCTGAGCCAGCTCCAGCGCCTGCCGTTGGACCAGATCAAGATCGACCAGTCGTTTGTGCGCGACTTGTTGACCAGCCCGAACGACGCCAGCATCGCCCGCACGGTGATTGCCCTGGGCCAAAGCCTCGGGCTGGATGTGGTGGCCGAAGGCGTCGAGACCGCCGCGCAGCGGGACTTCCTGCACCAGCACGGTTGCCGCACCTTTCAAGGCTACTTCTTCAGCCGGCCGCTGCCCCAGGCGCAGTTCGAGGAAGGCGTGCCGGCGCTGGCAGACCCACCGCGTGCCCTGCAGAGGCTCAGTTAACATCCTGTTTCCTGCGGCGTGCGCCATCTGGGCGCGGCTGGCAGTTTCTCGAAGAAAATCAAGGGCTTGTCGGGGCAACTTAAGGCTCCGCCCGCCGATACAGGGTCATCCGTGCGTCTCAACTCCATCAAGCTGTCGGGCTTCAAATCCTTCGCTGAACCCACCAATTTCATGCTGCCTGGGCAGCTGGTGGGCGTGGTGGGGCCCAACGGTTGTGGCAAGTCCAACATCATGGACGCGGTGCGCTGGGTGCTGGGCGAGAGCAAGGCCAGCGAATTGCGTGGCGAGTCCATGCAGGACGTGATCTTCAACGGCACCAACCACCGCAAACCGGCCAGCCGCTCCAGTGTGGAGCTGGTGTTCGACAACGCCGACCACCGCGCCGGTGGCCAATGGAACCAGTTCACCGAAATCGCCGTCAAGCGCGTGCTCACGCGCGACGGCACCAGCAGCTACTACATCAACAACCAGCCCGTACGCCGCCGTGACGTGCAGGACGTCTTCCTGGGCACCGGCCTGGGGCCACGCGCCTACGCCATCATCGGCCAGGGCACCATCAGCCGCATCATCGAGAGCAAACCCGAGGAACTGCGCCTGTTCCTGGAGGAGGCCGCCGGTGTTTCCAAATACAAAGAGCGCCGTCGCGAAACCGCCAACCGCTTGAACGATACGCGGGAAAACCTGACGCGCGTCGAAGACATCCTGCGCGAGCTCAACGCCAACCTCGACAAGCTGGAGAAACAGGCCGAGGTGGCGGCGCGCTACCACCAGCTCAACAACCAGGTGACACTGCGCCAGCAGCAGCTGTGGTTTTTGAAGCGCAGCGACGCCGAGGCCGAGCTGGCGCGCGTGCAGGCCGAAGGCCTCAAAGGCGTGAACGAGCTGGAGTCGCGCGTGGCCGACTTGCGCCACGTAGAGGCCGAGCTGGAAACCCTGCGCCAGGCGCACTACGCCGCTGGCGACCAGGTGAATCAGGCACAGGGCAAACTGTACGAAGCCAGCGCCGAGGTGGGCAAACTTGAAGCCGAAATCCGCTACGTGGTGGAAGGCCGGCAGCGGGTGGAGCAGCGATTGGTGCAGCTCAAAGAACAAATGGCCCAGTGGGCGGCGCGGCAAGACGACGCCACCGCCGAGATCGAGAACCTCGCCGCCACCGGCGAGCAAGCCGAGGAGCAGGCCGAAATCCTGGCCGCGCAGCTGGAAGACGAAGCCCAACGCCTCCCCGCCCTGGAAGACGCGCTGCGGCAAGCGCAGGCGCGCAGCAACGAGCAGCGCGCCAGCGTCACCCAGGTGCAGCAGCAGATCCAGGTGCTGGCGGCCGAGCAGCGCAGCATTGAAGAACAGTCGCGCGGTTTGAACACGCGGCGCGAGCGCCTCAACGCGGACAAGAACGCTCTGGCTGCACCCGACGAGGCCCGCTTGCACCAGCTGGAAGAGCAGTGGCAGGCGGCCCAGGCCATACAGGAAGAGGCCGATGCCCGCCTGCACGAATTGCAAGAACAGGTGCCCGGTCTGGACGATCAGCGCCGCAGCCGCCAGCAAACGCTCAACAGCGAATCGGCCCGCCTGGCTGACTTGTCGGCACGTTTGGAGGCGCTCAAGGCCTTGCAGGAGAAGGTCAAGACCGACGGCAAGTTGCGCCCTTGGTTGGCCCAGCACGGGCTGGAGGGGATGGCCGGGCTGTGGAGCAAGCTGCACATCGAAACCGGCTGGGAAAACGCCCTGGAAGCCGCGCTGCGCGAACGCATGGGCGCGCTGGAGGTGTCGCGCCTGGACATGGTGCGGGGTTTCCTCGGCCACCAGGCACAAGACGCGCCGCCGGCCAAGCTGGTGTTCTACAGCCCACCCAGCGGTGCCGCATCCACCCAGGCCAGCGTGGCCGGGTTCACGCCCTTGGCGGCCAAACTGCGCTTGAACGACGCCGGCTTGCAGTCCCTGCTGGAGGAGTGGCTGCACGGCTGCCTCACCGCGCCCAGCCTCGAAGACGCCCTGGCCCAGCGCGCCCAGTTGGCGCCTGGCCAGCAGGTGTTTGTGGCCAGCGGTCACGTGGTGACGGCCCACAGTGTGGGCTTTTACGCCCCCGATTCGGAACAGGCCGGCCTGCTGGCCCGCGCCCAGGAAATTGAAAACCTCGAGAAAAGCCAGCGCGCCCAGGTGCTGCTGGAAGACGAAGCCCGCACCGCGTTGACCCGCGCCGAAGCCGCGTATGCCGATGCCTCCCAGCGCCTGGTCAGCGCGCGGCGCGAAGCGACCGAAGGCCAGGGCCGTGTGCACGAGCTGCAGGTGGAGGTGCTGCGCCTGCGCCAGCTGAGCGAGCAGGCCCGCGCCCGGCGCGAGCAGATCGCGGGCGACATGGCTGAAATCGACGCCCAGCTTGAAGACCTGCAGGAACGCCGTTTGGCCGCCGAAGCACGCTTTGAAGAGTTGGACATGCAACTGGCCGACAGCCAGGAGCGCCACAGCCAGCTCGACGATGCAGTGATTGAGGCCGAACGCAAGCTGGGCCAGGCGCGCGAACAACTGCGCGCGCTGGAGCGCCAGGCGCAAGAAGCCACCTTTTCACAACGCAGCTTGCAAGCCCGGCGTGCCGAACTGGAGCGTGCGGTGGACACCGCGCGCCAGCAAATCACCGCGCTGACCGACGAAGACCAGCGCGCCCGCGACGAGTTGTCGCGCCTGAGCGATGCCGCCGCCCAAGGTGGCCTGCAAGACGCGCTGAACATGAAGATGGAGCGCGAGCAGGCCCTCGCCACCCAGCGAAGCCAATACGACGACCTCACCGCCAAGCTGCGCGCCAGCGACGAACGCCGCTTGCAAACCGAACGCGCGCTGGACCCGCTGCGCGCGCGCATCACCGAGTTCCAGCTCAAAGAGCAGGCGGCCAAGCTGGGCATCGAGCAGTACGCCCAGCTGTTGGCGGAGGCCAATGCCGACCTGGCCACTGTCGCCGCCAGCATCGAGGCCGATAACGTGCGGCTGACGGGCTTGCAGAGCGAAATCGATCGCATCAACCGCGAGATCGCGGCGCTGGGCGCGGTCAACCTGGCCGCGCTGGACGAATTGACGGCGGCGCGCGAACGCAAGGGTTTCCTCGATGCGCAGATGACCGATTTGTTGGACGCCATCGGCACCCTGGAAGATGCGATCAAGAAGATCGACGCCGAAACACGCGATCTGCTGGGCAACACCTTCAACACCGTCAACGAACACTTCGGCCGGATGTTCCCCGAGCTGTTTGGCGGCGGCAACGCCAAGCTGGTGATGACCGGCGAAGAAATTCTGGATGCCGGCGTGCAGGTGCTGGCCCAACCGCCGGGCAAAAAGAACCAGACCATCCACCTGCTGTCGGGCGGAGAAAAGGCGCTCACCGCCATCGCGCTCGTGTTCGCCATTTTCCAGCTCAACCCCGCGCCCTTCTGTTTGCTGGACGAGGTGGACGCGCCGCTGGACGACGCCAACACCGAGCGTTACGCCAAGCTCGTCACCAGCATGAGCAAAAAGGGCACCCAGTTCCTGTTCATCAGCCACAACAAGATCGCCATGGAAATGGCCGAACAGTTGATCGGCGTGACCATGCAGGAGCAGGGCGTTTCACGCATCGTGGCGGTGGACATGGAAGCCGCCACCAGCCTCATGGATTCCTGAAGCATCGACACATGAGCACCTTGCAACTCAGCCTCATCGTCATTGGCCTGCTGATCCTGGCCGCCGTCATGGCCTACAACGCCTGGGTCACACGCCAGAGCACCTCGCGCAAAGCGGCCCAGCGCGAGATCACCGCGCCGGCCAGTGCCGACAACAGCCAGCGCATCGAGCCCGTGCTGGACGGCTCGGACGGCGAGGGTGTGGCGCCCACGCTGGAAGCGGGTGACACGGTGCCGCCGCTGCCCACGGCGCCCCAGGCCGACAAGCGCCTGCGCCTGGACCCGCTGATCGACGTGATTGCGCCACTGGCCCTGGACGCGGTGGTGTCGGGCGACGCGGTGCTGGCCGCCTTGCCCCGTTCGCGCCGCGTGGGCACCAAACCCTTTGCCGTCGAGGGCTTGAACACAGCCACCGACGAATGGGAAGTGCCCCGTGCCGGCCAGCGATACCAGGCCCTGCAGGCCGGCGTTCAACTGGCCAACCGTGCGGGTGCGCTCAACGACATCGAGTTTTCCGAGTACGTGGTCAAAACGCAGGCCTTTGCCGACGTGTTGGGCGCCACCCCCGAGTTTCCCGACATGCGGGAAGAGGTGGCGCGTGCGCGCGAGCTCGACCAGTTTGCCAGCACACACGATGCCCAACTGGGCTTCATGCTGCGGGCGCGCCGCGCCGCCTGGAGCCCGGGCTACGTCACCCAAAGTGCCGCGCGCCTGGGGTTTGTGCCCGGCGCCCTGCCTGGCCGCATGGTGTTGCCGGGCGAGGTGGACAGCGCGCCGATCCTGAGCCTGCAGTTCGACACCCAGGCCGCGCTGGCGGAAGACCCCGAACAAAGTGCCCTGCGTGAGGTCAGCCTGTCGCTGGATGTGGCCCATGTGGCCCGCAGCGAGCGCCCTTACCAGCGCATGCGCGAGGCCGCCGCCGAACTGGCCACCGCCATGGACGGTGTGGTGACCGACGACAACGGCCAACCGCTGGCGCAAGAACTCATGGACCGCATTGGCGCCGACCTCGAAGGCCTGTACGACGCACTCGACGCGCACGACCTGTCAGCCGGCTCACCCCAAGCCCGGCGACTCTTTTCCTGATCGCGATGCAAGACGACCTGTTTGCCGCCCAGCCCACCCCGGCTGAGCGCGCCGCCGCACTGCGCGCCCAGTTGCAGCACCACGCCCACCGCTACTACGTGCTGGACGACCCGGACATCCCCGATGCCGAGTACGACCGGCTGTTCCAGGAACTGCAGGCGCTGGAAGCCGAACACCCTGAGTTGCTGACGCCCGACTCGCCCACCCAACGCGTCTTGGGCAAGGTGCTCGATGGCCTGACGCCGGTGCGCCACGCCGTGCCCATGTTGTCCATCGACACCGAAACCGACACCTCGCCCGAGGGTGCACGCAACTTCGACATCCGCGTGCGCAACGCGCTCAAGCTGGCCGACGATGCGCCGCCCATCGAGTACGCCGCAGAGCTGAAATTCGATGGCCTGGCCATGAGCCTGCGCTACGAGCGTGGCGTGCTGGTGCAGGCCGCCACACGCGGCGATGGTGAAACGGGTGAAGACGTGACACAGAACGTGCGCACCATCGGGCAAATCCCTTTGCGCTTGCATGGGGTGGACGCCGAGGTGTTCGAAGTGCGCGGCGAGGTGTACATGCGCCGCGACGACTTCGAGGCGCTCAACGAACGCCAGCGTCAGAGGGGCGACAAAACCTTCATCAACCCACGCAACACCGCCGCAGGTGCCATCCGCCAGCTCGATCCGGCCCTGGTGGCACAGCGGCCACTGAGTTTTTTCGCCTACGGACTGGGTGAGGTGCAGGGCTGGGCTCTGCCGCCCACCCACGGCGCCTTGCTCGACGCCTTTGCCGCCATGGGCCTACCGGTGTGTGCCGACCGGGCCGTGGTGCTGGGCGCTGATGGGCTGGTAGCTTTTCACGCCGCCATCGGCGCCAAACGCGACAGCCTGCCTTTCGACATCGACGGTGTGGTCTACAAGGTCAACGCACTGGCGTTGCAGCAGCAACTCGGCTTCAAGACCCGCGAACCGCGCTGGGCCGTGGCCCACAAATACCCGGCGCAGGAACAGCTCACCACGGTATTGGCCATCGACGTGCAGGTGGGCCGCACCGGCAAGCTCACGCCGGTGGCCAAACTCGCGCCGGTGTTTGTGGGCGGTGTCACCGTCACCAACGCCACCCTGCACAACGAACTCGAGGCCCGCCGCAAGGATGTGCGTGTGGGCGACACCGTCATCGTGCGCCGCGCCGGCGACGTCATTCCCGAGGTGGTGGGCGTGTTGCCCGACAAGCGCCCCGAGGGCGCGACCGAGTTCACCATGCCCGCGTGCTGCCCCGTGTGTGGCAGCGCGGCGGTGCGGGAGGAGGGCGAGGCCGACCACCGCTGCACCGGTGGGTTGTTCTGCAGCGCCCAGCGCAAACAGGCCTTGCTGCATTTTGCGCAGCGGCGGGCGCTGGACATCGAAGGCTTGGGCGACAAGCTGGTCGATCAACTGGTGGATGGCGACGTGGTCAAGGCGCTGCCCGACCTGTACCGCCTGGGCCTCAATGCCCTGGCGACGCTGGAGCGCATGGCCGACAAGTCGGCGCTGAACATGTTGGCCGCGTTGGAAGCCAGCAAACAGACCACCTTGCCGCGTTTCCTGTTTGGCTTGGGCATACGCCATGTGGGCGAAGCCACCGCCAAGGCCTTGGCGCGCCACTTTGGCGCGCTCGACGCCGTGATGGACGCATCGCTGGAGCAACTGACCGAGGTGGCGGACGTGGGGCCGGTTGTGGCGCAGAGCATCCACACGTTTTTTCAGCAGCCGCACAACCGTGAAGTGGTGGAACAGTTGCGCGCCTGTGGCCTCACCTGGCCCGAAGGGCCGCCCGCCCCGCGCGAGGCCTTGCCGCTGGCCGGCAAAACCTTTGTCATCACCGGCACCTTGCCCACCTTGGGCCGCGACGAGGCCAAGGCCTTGCTGGAAGCGGCTGGCGCCAAGGTGGCCGGTTCGGTGAGCAAAAAAACCGATTACCTGGTGGCCGGTGCCGAAGCCGGCAGCAAGCTGGCCAAAGCGCAGGAGCTGGGTGTGGCCGTGCTCGATGAGGCGGGCATGCGGGCCTTGTTGCCCACGGCCACGCCCTGACCCGGCTCAAAGCGTGGGCGGCTTTTCAGGTCGCCGCCAGAGCCAGGTGGCAACACTTGCCATACAGGCAATGGCCAGCCACGCGGCCCAGCGCGGGTGCGACGACCACAACAGGTAGGCGCCCGACGCGGCCATCATCAGGGAGGCCATCCACTTGGCGCGCCGGCTGACCACGCCCCCTCGGCGCCAGTCGCGGATCATGGGGGCAAACACGGTGTGGTTTTCGAGCCATTGCAGCAGCCTGGGTGAACTGCGCGCGGCCGCCCAAGCCGCCAGCAGCACAAAAGGTGTGGTGGGCAGCACCGGCAGAAACGCACCCACCACGCCCAGCAAAAGCGACACCAACGCGAGCGCCAGGTACAGGCCCCGCCGCACGGCCGACAAAGGCGATGGCACCGTCCGAGGTGGGCCCATGGGGGGAGGGGTCTCCGGCATGGGGCGATTGTGCCTGTGTCTGCTGAGGCGACCGTGTGCGGGCGGTGACAGTGATATTCTTGATGCCTTTGTGCCCGTTGCCCCGCCATGGCCATTCACACGATTCTCAAAATGGGCGATCCGCGCCTGTTGCGCATCGCACAACCCGTCACCGCGTTCGACACGCCCGAGCTGCACGCCCTCATCGCCGACATGCGCGACACCATGGCCGCTGTCAGTGGCGCCGGTCTGGCCGCGCCTCAGATCGGTGTCGATCTGCAGGTGGTCATTTTTGGCACCGGCCAGGTCAATCCGCGCTACCCCCAGTTCGAGCCGGTGCCGCCCACGGTGTTGATCAATCCCGTCATCACGCCGCTGGGGCAGGACGAGGCCAGCGATTGGGAAGGCTGCCTGTCGGTGCCGGGCTTGCGCGCCGTGGTGCCGCGCTGGCGGCACATCCGCTACACCGGGTTCGACGAAATGGGGCGTCCCATCGACCGGACGGTGAGCGACTTTCACGCGCGTGTCGCACAGCACGAGTGTGATCACCTGATCGGCAAGCTCTACCCCATGCGGGTGCGCGACTTCAGCCAGTTTGGCTTCAACGAGGTGCTTTTTCCGGGCTTGCCGCAGGAAGACGACTGAGCCGTACACCATGCAACTGCCCTCCCATCCGCTTTTTCGGGTTTGCCTGGGCCCGGTGGTGGCGCTGGCGCTGACCGCATGCGCCACGCCGCCCCCACCGCAGCTCGCGCCGGTCGAGCTGCCCGCCACGTGGTGGGCACCCACGTTGCCACACCAGGGCACGCCGCAGGATTTGACAGCCTGGTGGTCGCGTTTCAACGACCCGTTGCTCGCCGACTGGATCGCCCAGGCGCAGCGGCGCAGCCCCAGCGTTGCGTCTGCGCGCGCCCAGGTTTTTGCCGCGCGTGCGGCGCTGGCGGGTGCGGAGCAACAGGGCCGACCCCAGATGGCGGGTGTGGTCAGCGGGAGCCGCGCTTTCACCGACCCCACCACGCCGGTGGCCACCGTGCTGAGCGCGGGCGCGCAAGCCTCGTGGGCCATCGCGCTGTGGGGTGAAGATGTGTCGCGCGTGTCGGCGGCCCAGGCGCAGCAGGACGCGGCCGGCGCGGGTTGGCACGAGGCCCGTGTGCTGGTGGCGGCCGAAACGGCACAGGCCTACTTTGGTCTGCGTTTGTGCCGTGAGCAACTGGCGGTGGCCCGCGCCGACAGTGACTCACGCCAGCGCACGGCCGATGCCAACGGCATCACCGAGAAGGCGGGCCTGACCGCACCGGCCGTGGCCGCACTGGCGCGTGCCAGCGCGGCCGAAAGCGCCGGGCGTCTGGCGCAATGGGGTGAGTTGTGCGAACGGCAGCTCAAATCCCTGACCGCGCTGACCGGTGTGCCCGAGCCCACATTGCGCGCAGGGCTCGCACAGGCGCCCCGGTGGGAGACCCCGGCCGACCAGTTGTTGCAGGTGCCGGGCGTGCCGGCCGATTTGCTGCGCCAACGCCCCGATGTCTACCGTGCGCAGCGCCAGTGGGTTGCTGCCGCGCAGGCGGTGGGCCTGGCCCAGGCCGCGCTGCGGCCCAGCCTCAGCCTGTCGGGCAACCTCATGGTCAACCGGGTGCGCGTCGCGGGCATCAGCGCCACGGTGGACACCTGGTCACTCGGGCCCTTGACGCTGAGTGTGCCGCTGCTGGGCCGCGACCGGCTGCACGCTGAGGTGGACGCTGCGCAGGCCCAGCTCGACGCAGCAGCGGTCGCGTATCAAGCCGTGGTGCGCCAGGCCGTGTCTGAAGTCGAGCAGTCCTTGGTGTCGTTGGCCGCCGTGCGTGAGCGTGTCGGGTCTGCCGCTCTGGCGGTGGAGGGCTACCGGCGCTCGCTGGACGGCACGACCTCGCGCTACCAGGCCGGCTTGGCCAGCTTGAACGAACTCGAAGACGCCCGGCGCTGGCTGTTGGCCGCCGACAACGCCGCTTTGTTGCTGCGGCAGGAACAGCTCGCCGCCTGGGTGCGGCTTTATGTGGCGCTGGGGGGCGGTTTCGAGCCCAGCTCCGCCAGCGACAAGGCCCAACAACCGATTGCCCGGGACGCTTCATGACGTTTTTTGCCCGTTTGACTTTTCGCCAGCCCGCCTGGCCCTTCAGTGCTGTGCTGCTGGCGCTGACCCTGGCCGTGGCGGCGGTGCGTAGCCCGGCCGCCGATGCGCAGCCCGCCGCAGGCCCCGGCCCCAAACCCGCACTGACCGTGAGCGTGGCGCAACCCCTGCCGGCCACCTTGCCCAATGGATTGCAGGCCAATGGCAACGTGGCCGCCTGGCAAGAGGCCATCGTGGGTGCCGAGGTCAACGGCTTGCGGCTGACCGCCGTGCATGTCAACGTGGGTGACGTGGTCAAACGCGGGCAGGAGCTGGCCCGCTTTGCCGCTGAAACGGCCCAGGCCGAGCAGTTGCAGGCCCAGGCGGCGGTCATGCAGGCACAGGCTGCCCATGAAAGCGCCAAAGCCGAGGCCGACCGCGCGCGCTCCATTCAGGACAGCGGTGCCCTGTCGGCCTCTCAAATGGCCCAGTACCTCACGACCGAACGTGTGACACATGCCCAATGGGAGGCCGCACAAGCGCAGCTGGCGGCGGTGCGGCTGCGGGTGGCCCACACCCGTGTGCTGGCCCCTGACGACGGGGTGGTGTCTGCCCGCGCCGCCACGGTGGGGGCGGTGGTGGGCGCGGGGCAGGAGCTGTTCCGGCTGCTGCGCCAGGGCCGCATGGAGTGGCGTGCCGAGGTCACGCCCACCGAGATCGCGCTCATCCGGCGTGGGGTGAAGGCCGAGGTCACGCTGGCAGGTGGCCAGACGCTGGTCGGCACCGTGCGTGCCATTGCGCCGACGGCCGATCCGCAGACGCGCAACATTCTGGTGTACGTGGACCTGCCGCGCCATGAGGCACTCAAAGCCAACACCTTTGCGCGTGGCCGCTTTGAGCTGCCCGCCAGCCAGGCGCTCACGGTGCCCGCGCCGGCCGTGGTGCTGCGCGATGGCCACAGCTACGTGTTTGTGGTGGATGCCCAGAACAAGGTGACGCAGCGCAAGGTTCAGACCGGCCGCCGGGTGACCGACGTGGTGGAGGTGTTGCAAGGGCTCAAGGCCGACGAGCGGGTGGCGGTGCAGGGCGCCGGCTTTCTCAACGAAGGCGACCTGGTCAAAGTGGTTCGGTAAGGGTTGACCATGAACGTCTCCGCGTGGTCCATCCGCAACCCCATCCCTGCGGCCATGTTGTTCGTCATGCTGACGCTGGCGGGCCTGTTCTCGTTCCAGGCCATGAAGGTGCAAAACTTTCCTGACTTGGACGTGCCCAACATCACCATCGTGGCCAACCTGCCAGGTGCCGCGCCCAACCAGCTTGAAAACGATGTCGCCCGCAAGATCGAAAACAGCCTGGCGTCGCTGCAGGGTTTGAAACACATCTACACCAAGGTGCAAGACGGCGCGGTGACCATCACGGCCGAATTCCGCATCGAAAAAAGCACCCAGGAGGCACTTGACGATGTGCGCTCGGCGGTGTCCAAGGTGCGGGGCGACCTGCCCGGCGACCTGCGCGACCCCATCATCAACAAGCTGGAACTGGCCGGGGGCGCGGTGCTCGCCTACACCGTGGCGTCGGACCGCATGGACGACGAGGCCATCTCGTGGTTTGTGGACAACGAGGTGTCCAAGCTGTTGTTGTCGGTGCGTGGTGTGGGGGCGATCAACCGCGTCGGCGGTGTGACGCGCGAGGTGCAGGTGCAGCTCGATCCGCTCAAGCTGCAGTCGCTCGGGGCCACCGCGGCCGATGTGTCGCGCCAACTGGCCCGGGTGCAGATCGAAAGCGCGGGTGGCAAGGCCGAGCTGGGCGGCAGCCAACAACCGCTGCGCACCTTGTCGGCCCTGGGCACCGCACAGGAACTGGCCGGCATGCAGATCGCCCTGTCGGACGGCCGCAGCGTGCGCTTGGAGCAGATCGCCAAGGTGCAAGACACCATTGCCGACCCGACCGCCGCCGCCTTCCTGGATGGCAAACCGGTGGTGGGCTTCGAGGTGGCGCGCAGCCGGGGCGCCAGCGAGGTGGAGGTGGGGCGCGGTGTGCGCCAGAAGCTGGCCGAGTTGCGCGAAGCCCGGCCCGATCTGCGCATCACCGAGTCCTTCGACTTCGTGACGCCGGTGGAGGAAGAATTCAACGCCTCGATGACCTTGCTGTACGAAGGTGCGCTGCTGGCGGTGCTGGTGGTGTGGCTGTTCCTGCGTGATCTGCGGGCCACCATCGTCTCGGCGGTGGCGCTGCCGCTGTCGGCCATTCCGGCCTTTATCGGCATGCACTACATGGGCTTCACCATCAACGTGGTGACGCTGCTGGCGCTGTCGCTGGTGATCGGCATCCTGGTGGACGACGCCATTGTCGAAGTCGAAAACATCGTGCGCCACATGCGCATGGGCAAGACCCCTTACCAGGCGGCCATGGAAGCGGCCGACGAAATTGGCCTGGCGGTGATCGCCACCACCTTCACGCTGATCGCGGTGTTTCTGCCCACCGCCTTCATGTCGGGCATTCCGGGCAAGTTCTTCAAGCAGTTTGGCTGGACGGCCTCGTTTGCCGTTTTTGCCTCGCTGGTGGTGGCGCGCGCGCTCACGCCCATGATGGCGGCCTACCTGATGAAACCCGTGCTGGACGCCACACAACGCCCGGGCTGGGCCCAGCGTCACCGCCTGCTGGGCTGGGCCTGGAATTGGCTGCACAACCAGAAGGAGCCCGCCTGGCTCGACCGCTACCAAACCTGGGCCGCCTGGTGCATACGCCACCGCTGGATCACCATGATCGGTGCCGGGCTGTTTTTTGTCGGCTCGCTCATGCTGATCCCGCTGCTGCCGCAGGGCTTCATCCCGGCCGACGACAACTCGCAGACGCAGGTGTACCTGGAGTTGGCGCCCGGCGCCACCCTGGCGCAAACCGTGGCCACCTCAGAGCGCGCGCGCCTGCTGGTGTCGGCCGTGCCCCACGTCAAGTCGGTCTACACCACCATCGGCTCGGGTTCGGCGGGCACCGATCCGTTTGCGCCCCAGGGCACGGCGGAATCGCGCAAGGCGGCACTGACCATTCAGCTGGACCCGCGTGGCCAGCGCCCGCGTAAACAGGTGATCGAAAACCAGATCCGCGCGGCCATGGCCGACCTGCCGGGCGTGCGCAGCAAGGTGGGCCTGGGCGGTTCGGGCGAGAAGTACATCCTGACGCTCACCGGCAACGACGCCACCGCCATGTTCGATGCCGCGCGTGGCATCGAGCGCGACCTGCGCACCATCCCTGGTGTGGGCAGTGTGCAATCCACCGCTGCGCTGGTGCGCACCGAAATCATCGTGACGCCCGACCTGGCGCGCGCCGCCGACCTGGGCGTGACCAGCAGCGCCATCGCTGAAACCCTGCGCATCGCCACCGTGGGCGACTACGACAGTGCCTTGCCCAAGCTCAACCTTTCGCAGCGCCAGATCCCCATTGTGGTCAAGCTGGACGAGGCGGCGCGCCAAGACCTGTCCACGCTGGGGCGGCTGACCGTGCCCGGCGCAAAAGGCCCGGTGATGCTGGAGCAGGTGGCCACCCTGAGCTTTGGCGGCGGCCCGCCGGTGATCGACCGCTACGACCGCTCGCGCAACATCAACTTCGAGGTGGAGCTGGCCGGCATCGCCCTGGGCGACATGAAAGCCGCGGTGGAGAAACTGTCCAGCGTGAACAACCTTCCCGCCGGTGTGCAGGTCATTGAAATTGGCGACGCCGAGGTGCAGGGCGAGCTGTTTGCCAGCTTCGGCCTGGCCATGTTGACCGGCGTGTTGTGCATCTACATCGTGCTGGTGCTGCTGTTCAAGGCCTTTTTGCACCCCTTCACCATCCTGGCGGCCTTGCCGCTGTCGCTGGGTGGGGCCTTTGTGGCGCTGTTGCTGACCAACAAGAGCTTCTCCATGCCCTCGCTCATCGGCCTGATCATGCTCATGGGGGTGGCCACCAAAAACTCCATCCTGCTGGTGGAGTACGCCATCGAGGCACGGCGCCTTCACGGCATGAGCCGGCTGGATGCCATTCTGGACGCCTGCCACAAACGCGCCCGGCCCATCGTGATGACCACCATCGCCATGGGCGCGGGCATGTTGCCCATCGCGGTGGGCTGGGGCGCGGCCGATGCCAGTTTCCGCTCGCCCATGGCCATCGCGGTCATCGGTGGGCTGATCACCTCCACCTTTTTGAGCCTGCTGGTCATTCCAGCGGTGTTCACCTTGGTGGACGACGTGGCACTGTTTTTTGCCCGCCTGTTCGGCGGGGTCAGAGGCGGAAGGCCGACACCCGCTCCGTGAGCTGACGCGCCTGGTCTTGCAGCGCCGACGAGGCGGCGCTGGCTTCCTCCACCAAAGCGGCATTCTGCTGAGTCACGCCGTCCATCAAGGCCACCGCGCTGTTGATCTGTGAAATGCCTTCGGACTGTTCACGGCTGGACGAGGCGATCTCGCGCATCAGCACCGTCACACGCTGGATGCTGTCCACAATTTCGCGCATCGTCTGGCCGGCCTGATCCACCTGTTCGGTGCCGCTGGTGACGTTGCGCACCGAAGTGTCGATCAGCGCCTTGATTTCGCGTGCCGCTGCCGACGAGCGCTGGGCCAGCGAGCGCACTTCAGACGCCACCACCGCGAAACCCCGGCCTTGCTCACCGGCACGCGCCGCTTCCACCGCCGCGTTCAACGCCAGGATGTTGGTCTGGAAGGCGATGCCGTCGATGACGCCAATGATGTCCACGATCTTGTGCGACGAGTTGTTGATCTCGTTCATGGTGTCCACCACCTGGGCCACCACCGCACCACCGCGCGCGGCCACTGCCGAGGCCGCTTCGGCCATGTCGTTGGCGGTGCGTGCATGGTCCGCGTTCTGGCTCACCGTGCTGTTGAGTTCCTCTGTGGCAGAGGCGGTTTCTTCCAGCGAACTGGCCTGCTGCTCGGTGCGCTGTGAGAGGTCCAGCGTGCCCGCTGCCACCTGGCTGGACGCGCTGGCAATCGAGTCGGCGCCCGAGATCACCTGCGAAATCAGCTGGCGCAGGTTGGTCTGCATCAGCGTCATCTGGGCCAGCAGCTGGGTGATTTCGTCTTGGCCGTTGGCCGAGATGGGGTGGGTGAGGTTGCCCGCCGCGATGGCGGTGGCGGTCTGATTGGCCTGGCGGAAACCCAGGGTCATGCGCCGCAAGGTCGTCAGCATAAGCAGCGTCATGGGCACACCGCCCAGCAACACGATGGCAGCGAACACCCGTTGGCTGAGGCGGTAGCGGCGTTCGGCGGCTGCGGCTTCTTCGTCGGCCTTGGCGAGCTGGTGGTCGCGCAGGGCGGTGTAGGCGTTGAGCAAGGCCTGCCCCTCCGTGCGTCCGGCCACCAGGAAGGCCTGCATCACGTCGGGTGTGTATTGGTCGTCGCGCAGTTGCTGCAGCGTGGCCTGCAGTTTGGCCCGCCAGGCCTGTTGACGTGCCGTGGCTTCGGCCACCAGGCGGGCATCCACCTCGTCCACCGCGCGTTCACTGATGGCTTTCCAGGCCACATCGTTGGCTGCGGCGTTTTTGGCGATGTTGTCCAGGTGCAGGTTCAGCGGGTGGTCGTGCAGGCTGGCCAGCGGGCCGTGCGGATCGTGCTGGAAGGACAACAGCACGTTGAGGCGGCTGTCGTAAAAGCGCTGGATCATGTCGCCCGCCTGACCCGCCGGCACCATGCGCTGCTGGTGCACGTGGACCAGTGCATCGCGCGCGCTCATCATGCCCCACAAACCCACCACGATGGCGGCCAGAAACACCGCCCAATACACCACCACGCCGGCCCACACGCGGTGCGTCAGTTTGAATCGATCCAACATGTTCACGGGGCAGAGAAGTACCCCCAGGAGTTACAACGCCGGAATTATGTTTCTCGATTTGACATTTTCTGCGCCGCCACGGGGCACCAGAACGCGCCGGGTTGACTTGCATCAACCGGTGTCAGCGTGCGGCGGTGGCGGTGGGCTCAGGCCGGGCTTTTGAGCACGTCCAGCAGCTCGGTTTCGATCTCGATCTGCGTGCGGTTGTGCTGCAGGTGCAGGCCACTGATGAGGAAGGTGTCTTCCACCCGTTCGCCCAAAGTGGTGATTTTGGCCAGTTGCAGGCTGATGCCGTGGCGCGCCAGCACGCGGGCGATGCAGTAGAGCAGGCCGGTGCGGTCGCTGGCCGACACGCTGAGCAGCCAGCGCTGAGCTTTTTCGTCCGGGCGCAGGTCCACGCGGGGAATGACCGGGAAACTTTTGACCCGCCGCGACAGACGGCCGCGGCTGGGCGCAGGCAGCTCACCCCGCGCCTCGATGGCCTGGCTCAGGCCCGATTCCACCATGCTGATGAGTTCGCGGTAGTGGTCAGACAGGGTGGGTGCGACCACCTGAAAGGTGTCGAGCGCGTGACCATCTCGGGTGGTGTGCACCTTGGCGTCCAGGATGCTGAAGCCGGCCTGATCGAAATAGCCGCAGATGCGGACAAACAGGTCGTTCTGGTCCTGCGCGTAGACCAGCACCTGCAGACCTTCGCCGTCAGGGGAGATCCGCGCTCGCACCACGGTGCCGGTGAAGGGCTGGTCGGGTTGGCGCGACAGTTCGCGCGACACCTGGCGCGTGTGCCAGGCGATGTCGCTGGCGTCGTGGCGCATGAAGTAGCTCACGTCGAGCTGGTCCCACAAGGCCTTGTGCGCCATGTGGGGCAGGGCGTGCAAGGCCAGCAGGGTCAGGGCGTCGCGTTTGCGGGCTTCGATCACCGCGTCGGGGTCGGGTGCGCGACCGCCCAGGGCGCGCAGGGTGTAGCGGTACAGGTCCTCCAGCAGGCGCGCCTTCCAGGCGTTCCAGACCTTGGGGGAGGTGCCACGGATGTCGGCGACGGTCAGCAGGTAGAGCGCGGTCAGGCGCCGCTCGTTGCCTACGCGCTGCGCGAACGCGGCGATCACCTCGGGGTCGCTGAGATCGGCCTTTTGGGCGATCTGGCTCATGCTCAGGTGCTCCTGCACCAAAAACGCCACCAAGTCGGCGTCCTCCTTGGCGATGTCGTGCTGGCGGCAGAACACGCGCACGTCCTTGGCGCCGAGGTCGGAGTGATCGCCGCCACGGCCTTTGGCGATGTCGTGGAACAGGGCGGCGATGTACAGAATCCAGGGCTTGTCCCAGCCGGCGGCGAGCTGCGAGCAGAACGGGTACTCGTGCGAGTGTTCGGCGATGAAGAAGCGGCGCACGTTGCGCAACACCATCAGGATGTGCTGGTCCACGGTGTAGACGTGGAACAGGTCGTGCTGCATCTGGCCCACGATGTGGCGGAACACCCAGAGGTAGCGGCCCAGCACCGAGGTCTGGTTCATCAGCCGCATGGCGTGGGTGATGCCCTCGGGTTCCATCAGGATGCGGCGGAAGGTGGCGCGGTTGACCGGGTCGGTGCGAAACTTCGCGTTCATCACCGGCCGCGCGTTGTAGAGCGCGCGCAGGGTGCGGGCCGACAGGCCCTTGATGCCCACCGTGGTCTGGTAGAGCAAAAAGGTTTCCAGAATGGCGTGCGGTTGCTGCACATACAGGTGGTCGCTGGCCACCTCCAGCATGCCGCCACGGTCAAAAAAACGCTCGTTGATGGGACGCAACGCGGTCGGCCGCGCCTCGTCGCTGGACAGCCGTTCCTCGATGTTGAGCAACAGGATCTGGTTGAGCTGGCTGACCGCTTTGGCGGCCCAGTAGTAACGCCGCATCAAGGCCTCGCTGGCGCGGCGTGCCCCCCGCGCGCTGGCGCTGCCTTCGGCCGGAGCCTGCGGCTTGAGGCCAAACGAGTCGGCCACCGCCGTCTGCAGGTCGAACACCAGCCGGTCTTCTCGCCGGTGGGCAATGAGGTGCAGGCGCGCGCGGATGAGGCTCAGCAAGGCTTCATTGGCCTTGATCTGGCGCGCCTCCAGCGGTGTGGCCAGGCCCTTGCGGGCCAGTTCGTCCCAGCTGCGGCCCAGGCCGGCCGCCTTCGCCACCCACAGGATGATTTGCAGGTCGCGCAAGCCGCCGGGCGACTCTTTGCAATTGGGTTCCAGCGCGTAGGGCGTGTTCTCGAACTTCTGGTGGCGCTGGCGCATTTCCAGCTGTTTCGCCACAAAAAAGACCTTGGGATCCATGGCCTCGGCCAGGGCTTGGGACAAAGCGGCATACCGCGCACGCTGGCCCACGATGAGCCGGCATTCCAGCAGGGAAGTCAACACCGTGACGTCTTTGCTGGCTTCGGCCACGCAGTCGGCCACAGAGCGCACGCTGGAGCCGATGTCCAGACCCAAATCCCAGCAGCTGCCGATGAACGCTTCGATGCGCGTTTTCAGTGTGGCGTCGGTCTCGGGGCTGGCGCTGTCTGGCAACAGCAGCAGCACATCCACATCGGAGTAGGGAAACAGTTCACCGCGTCCATAGCCTCCCACGGCCACCAGGCAGAAGTCGGGGCCAAAGCCGGCCCGCGCCCAGAGGCGGGCCAAGGACTGGTCGGTGAGGCGTGCGAGTGCATGCAAGGCCGTGTGCACACCACGTGTGCTGCTGCCGCTGTGGGCCAGCCGCTCGAACAAGGCGGCCTTGTCCTGCTTGTAGCTCTGGCGCAGGGCCGAGAAATCGGCGTCGGTGACCACCTCGGACATGGGGGCGCTGTCAGGCCAGTGTTTTGGGGCCGTTGACCACGAAGGCGGGTGGCGCGGGGCAGCCTGCCGACAAGGTCATGACCTCGTAGCCACTGTCTGTCACCAGCACGGTGTGTTCCCATTGGGCAGACAAAGAGCGGTCTTTGGTGATGATGGTCCAGCCGTCGTTGCCCAGTTCCTTCACTTCACGCCGGCCCAGGTTGATCATGGGTTCGATGGTGAAGGTCATGCCCGGCACCAGCTCCACACCCGTGCCGGGGCGGCCGTAATGCAGCACCTGCGGGTCTTCGTGAAAGTTCTGACCGATGCCGTGGCCACAGAACTCCCGCACCACGGAAAAACCGTTGCCTTCGGCAAAGGTCTGGATGGCGTGGCCGATGTCGCCCAGACGGATGCCGGGGCGCACCATGTCAATGCCTTTCCACATGGCGTCAAACGTCATCTGGCACAAACGCTTGGCCGCTATGGAGCACTCGCCCACCAGGAACATGCGGCTGGTGTCGCCGTACCAGCCGTCCTTGATGACGGTCACGTCGACGTTGACGATGTCGCCCTTTTTCAGCGGCTTGTCGTTGGGGATGCCGTGGCAGACCACGTGGTTGACCGACGTGCACAGGTGGGCGGGGTAGGGAGGGTAACCACCCGGCTGGTAGCCGATGGTGGCCGACACCGAACCCTGCTGTTTCATGACCTCGGCCGCCAGGCGGTCGATCTCCTTGGTCGTGATGCCGGGCACGATGAGCGGCGTCAGGTGGTCCAGCACCTCGGCGGCCAGTCGGCCGGCCAAGCGCATGCCGGCCACACCGGCCGCGTCCTTGTAAGTGATGTTCATGGGCGGCAATTATCGCAGTTGACATTGCCGGCTGCCTGGCGGCGGCCAGATGCCCACGCCCCGCCCGCTGCGATGGGATTCAAGGGCTGGGCAATTGACTCATTTGACAAAATGTTGATTTATTTATTTAACTTTTATCGCCCTTCGATGGTGTAATTCTTCCCGATGAGACGCAGGGTCTGTCCAGAAGGCAGGCACCACAACAAGCGTCCACACAGGGAGAAGAAACATGTTCAAGGTCCGTTCAATCGTGGTGTTGGCCGCAGCGGTGGTGTTGGGGCAGCATTTGGTGGCTTGCAGCTCGCAGGTCGCCGCCAACGAGTCTGAGCGACTGGCGTCGTTGTGGAACGGGTTCCATGCCGACGTGCGGCTGGTGGTCTATGACGACCTGAACGCCAACTTCAACCGCCGCAAGGTGGCCTATCAAACCGACATGTCGGTGGCCGGTGACGACGTCAAGGCCATGATCCATGGCCTCGCGCCCAACCACGGCAACCTGCACTGCAACGAAAGCAGCCCCGTCTACGTGCTGGAAATCACGGAAGCAGGCAAAAAGCGCAGGTACAGCAGCGACAACAACCATTGCGCACAAAACGCCAATTACGCGGGCTATGTGCCCACCCAGGCGATGGCCCAGCTGGCGCACACATTGAGCAAAAGCCAGGCCTACTGAGCTTTGCCTTGACGGGCCAGGGCAGACCTCCTTGCCCAGGCCCAACACGGCGGCGGCGGCGGATCGCGCAGGTAAAATTCCGGGTTTCCACCCATCCACGGGTGCACCCCGCGCCCCTCAGCCCCCAAGGCCACCCACTGTGACCCTGCACCTGCGCTTTTTTGACGGCGGCAATGCCGTCAGCGACTTCAAAGTCCAACAACTCCTGCCGCGCCTGCAAGCGGTGTCCGACAAGATCACCGGCCTGAGTGCGCGTTTTGTGCACTTGGCGTCCTTCGATACCGCGCCCGACACCGCCACCGAGGATCGCCTGACGCAGCTGTTGACCTACGGCGAGCCGGCAAGTGCTGCACACCTGGCACTGGAGAAGGCCAGCGCACCGGCACTTGTGGTGATGCCACGTTTGGGCACGGTGTCACCGTGGGCCTCCAAAGCCACCGACATTGCGCACAACTGTGGCCTCGCGCTGCACCGCGTTGAACGCCTGGTCGAGTTCCGGCTTGGCCTCAAGAGCGGACTGCTGAGCAAGGCGGCACTGTCGGATGATCAACTGCGGGCGGTGGCCGACCTGCTGCACGACCGCATGACCGAGGCCGTGAGCACCGAACGCAGCCAGGCTGAAGCCCTGTTCACGGAACTGCACCCGGCCCCGATGGAGCACGTGGACGTCCTGGCTGGCGGTCGCGCGGCGCTCGAAAAGGCCAACACCGACTGGGGTTTGGCGCTGGCCGACGATGAGATCGACTACCTGGTGAACGCCTTCAACGGCTTGAAGCGCAACCCGACCGACGTCGAGCTGATGATGTTTGCGCAGGCCAACAGCGAACACTGCCGCCACAAAATTTTCAACGCGCAGTTCACCATCGACGGTGTGGCACAGGACAAAAGCCTGTTTGGCATGATCCGACACACCCACCAGACCAGCCCGCAGCACACCATCGTGGCGTACTCGGACAACGCGTCCATCATGGAAGGCCACCAGCTCGAGCGCTTCGTCGCGCGGGCCGGTGGTCGTGCCTCTCCCGCCTACCAGGCCGAGGCCGCCACCCACCACATCCTGATGAAGGTGGAAACCCACAACCACCCGACCGCGATTTCGCCTTTCCCCGGCGCTTCCACCGGCGCGGGCGGCGAAATCCGCGACGAGGGTGCCACCGGCCGCGGCTCCAAGCCGAAGGCTGGCCTGACCGGCTTCACCGTGTCCAAACTGTGGGGGGGCATGAGCGACCAAGCCGGCGGCAAGCCGGAACACATTGCCAGCCCGCTGCAGATCATGACCGAGGGCCCGCTGGGTGGTGCCGCCTTCAACAACGAATTTGGCCGGCCCAACCTGCTGGGCTATTTCCGCGAATACGAACAGGACGTGGGCGGCGTGACGCGCGGCTACCACAAGCCCATCATGATCGCGGGCGGCCTGGGCCAGATCGATGCCACGCAAACCAAGAAGATCGATTTCCCCGCCGGCACGCTGCTGATCCAGCTCGGCGGGCCGGGCATGAAGATCGGCATGGGCGGCGGCGCCGCCAGCTCCATGGCCACCGGCACCAACGCCGCGTCGCTGGACTTCGACTCCGTGCAGCGCGGCAACCCCGAGATCGAGCGCCGCGCGCAGGAGGTCATCAACCACTGCTGGGCGCAGGGCGAGAAGAACCCGGTGCTTTTCATCCACGACGTGGGTGCAGGCGGCCTGTCCAACGCCTTCCCGGAGCTGGTGAACGACGCCGGCCGTGGCGCGCGTTTCGACCTACGCGCCGTGCCGCTGGAAGAATCGGGCCTGGCACCCAAGGAGATCTGGTGCAACGAGAGCCAGGAGCGCTACGTGCTGGCCATCGCGCCCGAGTCGCTGGAGCAGTTCAAGGCCTTCTGCGAGCGTGAACGCTGCCCCTTCTCGGTCGTTGGCGTGGCCACCGAGGAACGGCACCTGTCGCTGGTGGACGAGGGCCACGAATCGCCCGTCGATATGCCCATGGATGTGCTTTTGGGCAAACCACCCAAGATGCACCGCGATGTCACCACCGTGTTGCGCCAGTTCCAGCCCATGGACCTGACGGGCGTGTCGCTGGAAAAGGCCGTCATCGACGTGCTGAGCCACCCCACCGTGGCCTCCAAGCGTTTCCTCGTCACCATCGGCGACCGCACTGTGGGTGGCCTGACCCACCGCGATCAGATGGTCGGCCCCTGGCAGGTGCCGGTGGCCGATTGCGCCGTGACCCTGGCCGACTACGTTGGCTTCGCGGGTGAGGCCATGAGCATGGGCGAACGCACCCCGCTGGCCGCCATCGACGCCGCCGCGTCGGGCCGCATGGCCGTGGCCGAAGCCATCACCAACCTGCTGGCCGCGCCCATCGAATTGCCGCGCGTCAAGCTCAGCGCCAACTGGATGGCCGCCTGCGGCGAGCCCGGTGAAGACGCCGACCTGTACGCCACCGTCAAGGCCATCGGCATGGAGCTGTGCCCGGCGTTGAATGTGTCGGTGCCCGTGGGCAAGGACAGCCTGTCCATGCGCACGCAATGGACGGCCGACGGTGAAAAGAAGAAGGTCACCTCGCCGGTGAGCCTCATCGTCACCGCCTTTGCCACCCTGGCCGACGTGCGTGGCACGCTCACGCCACAGCTCAACCGCGACACAGACGACACCACGCTGGTGCTGGTGGATCTGGGCAAGGGCCGCAACCGCATGGGCGGCAGTGTGCTGGGCCTGACACTGGACCAGCCGGGCAACGAAGTGCCCGATCTGGACAGCCCGCAGGATCTGATCAACCTGGTGAACGCCGTCAACGCCCTGCGCGCCCAGGGTCAGATCCTGGCCTACCACGACCGCTCCGACGGAGGCCTGCTGGCCGCCGTGGCCGAGATGGCCTTTGCCGGCCAGGTGGGCGTGTCGCTGAACGTGGACATGCTGGTCACCGAAGGCGATGGCATTTCCGACAGCCGCATGGACAGTGGTGACGCCAAAAACTGGGCGCAGCAGGTCAGCGCCCGGCGCGAGGAACTCACCCTCAAGGCCTTGTTCAACGAAGAACTGGGCGTGGTGCTGCAGGTGCGCACCGCCGAGCGCAACGCCGTCATGCAGACCCTGCGCGAGCACGGCCTGAGCAAACACAGCCACTTCATCGGCAAAACCCGCCCGGCGTCGTCGTCCATCGATGTGGGCAAGGGCCAACTGCAGGTCTGGCGCGACACCAAGGCCGTGTTCAGCGCCAGCCTGTCCGATCTGCAACAGGTCTGGGACAGCGTGAGCTGGAAGATCACCCAGCAGCGCGACAACCCCGCCTGCGCCGACAGCGAACACGCGGCGGCCGGCCAGCCGGCCGATCCGGGCCTCCACGTGGCCCTGACGTTCGATCCGACCGACAACGTGGCTGCCCCGTACCTTGGCTTGAGCAAGCCGAAGGTCGCCATCCTGCGCGAGCAGGGCGTGAACTCGCACGTGGAGATGGCTTACGCCTTCACCCAGGCCGGTTTCGAGGCTTTCGACGTGCACATGACCGACCTGCAGTCGGGCCGCGCCCAGCTGGCCGACTTCAAGGGCGTGGTGGCCTGCGGTGGCTTCAGCTACGGTGACACGCTGGGTGCCGGCATCGGCTGGGCCCGCTCCATCACGTTCAACCCGGTGTTGTCCGAGCAGTTCCAGGCCTTCTTTGGCCGCGCCGACACCTTTGGTCTGGGCGTGTGCAACGGCTGCCAGATGTTTGCCGAACTGGCCGACATCATCCCCGGCGCCGAGGCCTGGCCGCGCTTCACCACCAACCAGAGCGAGCGCTTCGAGGCGCGGCTGTCGATGGTCGAAGTGCTGGCGTCGCCCAGCCTGTTCCTGCAAGGCATGGCCGGCAGCCGGTTGCCCATCGCGGTGGCGCACGGTGAAGGTTTTGCCAACTTCAAGCACCGAGGTAACCCGGCACAGGCCGTTGCCGCCATGCGTTTTGTGGACAACACAGGCGCCGCCACCGAACAGTACCCGTTCAACCCCAACGGTAGCCCGTCGGGTCTGACGGCGGTCACCACGCCGGACGGCCGCTTCACCGCCATGATGCCCCACCCCGAGCGGGTGTTCCGCAACATCCAGATGAGCTGGACCAACGGCGACCCATCACAGCTCAGCCCGTGGATACGCATCTGGCGCAACGCGCGCAAGTGGGTGGGGTGAGATGACCCACCTGGACGCACAACCCGAGCGCTTGCCCGACGGCGCGCCCATGGACGACGCCTGGTTTCCGCTGGGCTGGCCAACGTCAGAGGCTGCCATCGGTGTTTGAGACCACACCACCACGGCCGCTGCGCACCCAGTTGTTGCGGTTTGGCGTGGCCGGTGTGCTGGGCCTTGGGGTGGACACCGCAGTTCTGTATGCGTTGATGGCGCTGGGCCTGCCGTTTGTGTGGGCGCGCGGGTTCTCGTTTGTGGCGGCGGCCAGCTTCACCTGGGCTTTCAACCGCCGGCTCACGTTTGCTGCGGGCATGTCGGTCCCGCCCACTTGGCGCGAATGGTCACACTATCTGCTGGCCATGGCCGGTGGCGGTGTGGCCAACTACACGGTGTCGGTGGCCACCTACCAGTGGTGGCCGCTGGTGCAGGCATATCCTGTGCTGGCGCTCGCCTTGGGGTCGGCGGTGGGCATGGTGTTCAATTTTGTGTCCGCGCGGTACTGGGTGTTCCGGCCGCCGCGCTAAACCTTTCAGGAAAGCTCCCATGGCCAGCAGCTTGCTCGCACTCATTGACGACATCGCCAGCGTGCTGGACGACGTCGCGGTCCTCACCAAAGTCGCCACCAAAAAAACGGCCGGTGTGTTGGGCGATGACCTGGCGCTCAATGCCCAACAGGTCACTGGCGTGAATGCGGACCGCGAGTTGCCGGTGGTCTGGGCGGTGGCCAAGGGCTCCATGTTGAACAAGGCGATCCTGGTGCCGGCGGCACTGTTGATCAGCGCATTTGTGCCCTGGCTGGTAACGCCACTGCTGATGCTGGGAGGCGCGTTTCTGTGTTTTGAGGGCTTTGAAAAGTTGGCGCACAAGTTCCTGCACCGGGCTGAGGACGACAGCCAGCGCAAAGCCGAACTGGTGACCGCGCTGGCCGACGAGAAAGTGGACATGGTCGCTTTCGAGCGCGAGAAGGTCAAAGGTGCGGTGCGAACCGACTTCATCCTCTCGGCCGAGATCATTGCCATCACCCTGGGCACGGTCGCCAACGCCCCCTTTGGCACGCGCGTCGCGGTGCTGGTGGGCATTGCCATCATCATGACCGTGGGCGTCTACGGCCTGGTGGCCGGCATCGTCAAACTCGACGATGCGGGACTGCACCTGAGCCGGTCCACATCGAGCGCCGCGCAGCTTGTGGGACGTGGCATTCTGCGTGTGGCGCCCTGGCTCATGAAGGCGCTGTCGGTGGCCGGTACTGCTGCGATGTTTTTGGTCGGTGGCGGCATCTTGTCGCATGGCCTGCCGTTTCTGCACCACGCCAGCGAGGCGGCCACAGCGGCCGTGGGAACCGGCCTGGCCTGGATGGCCCCGACGTTGTTCGACGCGGTGGTGGGGATCGTGGCCGGCGCGCTGGCGGTGTTGCTCGTCAAGGCGCTCGGGGCGCTTCGCGCCAAGCCTGCGGCCACCTGATCCAGCTCAGTGCACCGGCGTCGCCGAGGGCCGGGTGCGGTAGAAGGTCAGCGGGCGTTCGGCGGCGGCGTTCAACACCGAACGCTTGATCTTGCCCACCACGTGCATTTCGCACGGCTTGCAGTCAAAACGCAGGGTGAGCTTTTCCTTGCCGTTGATCAATTGCAGCGGCTCGGCGCGCACCGTGCCTTGCACGCCGGTGACGCCCTTGGCCTGTTTGGGGCACAGGCTCAAACTGAAGCGCACGCAGTGTTTGGTGATCATGAGGCTGACTTCGCCTTCTTCCTCATGGCTTTCGTAGGCCGCCGCGATCACCTTGACGCCGTGTTTGGCGTAGAAGTCGCGCGCCTTCTGGTTGAACACGTTCGCCAGGTAGCTGAGCGTGTCTTCGGGGTAGGGCGTGGGCGGCTCGGCGGCGGGTGAGCGCACCAGGCGGGGCAGGGCGTCGAGCCGGGCCTGCTGCAACGCCGCCACCGCTTCGCGCCGCAGCGCGTTGAGTTGCGAGGCGGGCACAAACCAGGGGCGGGGCAAAGCGAGTTGGGTTTCGATGGGTTCGAATTCGGTGTCGCCCAGCCGGCCCAGGCTTTCGCGCAGTTTCGCTTCGGCCTGAGCGGCGTCTTTCGGCGCCTGCCACTCAAGCGCCAAGGTGGCGCTGGCGCTGTGGCCGTCTTCGTCGGTGAGTTGCAGTTGCAGGCCTTCAGCGGTTTCGCTCAGGTGGGGCCAGACGCCAATGCGCCGGTCAGACGACTTTTTCTCCAGCGTGCGCACCCAGTTCATGTCGCGGTTGCGGTTGACCTGGGTGCCTTTGCGCAAGTCCTTGAAACCGGCCATCGGGTCTTTGGGGAACACCTTCCAGCGACCGATGGCGCCCACCACCGGTTCGCAGCGGTTGGTTTGCAGGCCCACCAGCTCTTTCTGCAGGTCGAGGTAGCACAGGCCGTCGCCGTTGTGCAGCACGGTCTCGGGGCTCTCGGTCTCGATTTCCACATGGTCGGCCGCTACGCGCGTCACCCAGCCAATCGATCGGCCCGGGTTCTTGGGCGTGTCAAAGGCGCCGATGTCGTCCTTGCGGCCGTTGGTGAAGTAGTCGGTGAACTCGCGGTTGAAGTTCTGGTCGGGGTCGGGCGTGAAGCTGAAGGTGGTGTGGCCGCTGCTGGCGCGGGCCAACTCGGGGCGCTCTTCCAGAATCTCGTCGAACAGCTTGCGGTAGTGCGCGGTGATGTTCTTGACGTAGGCCAGGTCTTTGTAGCGGCCCTCGATCTTGAAGCAGCGCACCCCGGCATCGATCAGGGCGCGCAGGTTGTCGCTCTGGTTGTTGTCCTTCATGGACAGCACGTGTTTGTCGTGCGCCACGATGCGGCCCTGGCTGTCCTTCACCTCATAGGGCAGGCGACAGGCCTGCGAGCAGTCGCCCCGGTTGGCACTGCGCCCGGTGTGGGCGTGGCTGATAAAACACTGGCCGCTGTAGGCCACACACAAGGCGCCGTGGATGAAGTATTCAATGATGGTGCGCTGCTCGTCGGTGGCGGCGCGGATGGCGGCGATTTGTTGCAGCGTCAATTCGCGCGCCAGCACCAGGTGGGTGAGGCCAGCGTCTTGCAGAAAACGGGCCTTTTCAGGCGTGCGGATGTCGCACTGGGTGCTGGCGTGGAGCTGGATGGGCGGCAGGTCCAACTCCAGCAAGCCCATGTCCTGCACGATGAGGGCGTCCACGCCGGCGTCGTAGAGTTGGTGTATGAGCTGGCGTGCCGGCTCCAGCTCGTCGTCGCGCAGGATGGTGTTGACCGTGACGAAGATGCGGCTGTGGAAGCGGTGAGCCTCCTTGACCAGGCGGGCGATGTCGGCCAGCGAGTTGTCGGCGCTGGTGCGCGCGCCAAACGACGGACCGCCGATGTAGACGGCATCGGCGCCATGGTGGATCGCTTCAATGCCGATGTCGGCGGTGCGCGCGGGGGACAACAGTTCGAGCTGGTGGGGCAACATAATTCGCTACTTTCAAGCCAACCCGCAATTGTCCATGAAACGTTCGGATTTCCGCTTTTTCCACCGCCTGCGCGTGCGCTGGGCCGAGGTGGACATGCAGAAGATTGTGTTCAACGCGCACTATCTGATGTATTTCGACACCGCCATCACCGAGTACTGGCGCGCCCTGGCCTTGCCCATGGAAGAGGTGTTTGCCCGCCTGGGCGGCGAGTTGTATGTGAAGAAGGCCACGGTGGAGTTCAACGCCTCGGCCCAGATGGACGACCTCATCGACGTGGCCCTGCGTTGCGAGCGCATCGGCAACTCCTCCATCCAGTTCATCGGCGCCATCTTCCACGGCGACAAGCACCTGATTTCGTCGGAAATCATCTACGTCTTCGCGGACCCCATCAGCCAGACCTCGCGCCCCGTGCCCGAGGCCTTGCGCAACGCCTTCATGGCGCTGGAGGCCGGTGAGCCCATGGTGGAAATGAAAGTGGGCACCTGGGCCGAGTTGGGCCAGGACGCCGGCCAGGTTCGCAACGAGGTGTTCGTCGAGGAACAGAAAATCCCCAAGGAACTGGAGTGGGACGCGGCGGACGCCGACGCGGTGCACGCCGTGGCCTACAACCGTTTGGGCATGCCCCTGGCCACAGGCCGCTACCTGCCCTACCTGGCCGCAGGCCGATCCGGTGTGGTGAAAGTGGGGCGCATGGCGGTCAAGCGCGTGATGCGCGGCGCGGGCGTGGGCCGCGAGGTTTTGTTTGCCCTCATGGACGCGGCGCGCAAACGCGGCGAACACGAAGTGGTGCTGCACGCCCAGCGCAGCGCGGAAGCGTTTTACGCCCGCCTGGGTTACACCGTCAACGGCGAGCCGTTCGAGGAAGCCGGCATCCCACACATCGAAATGCACATGCGCCTGTAAGTGCTGCGGGCCAGCGGCCAGCGGCTGGTCTCGCTGGCCGCCTCGGGCTGCTCTGCTGGCGCGGTGCGCTCGTGGGTCCATTCCTCCATCTGCACTTCGTCGGCAGATGCACACACCAGCAGGCTGCTGCGGGTGCCGTAGCGCCGCTCGGCAAAGTCCACGAAGGGGCTGGACAAGGCCTGTTCCCACACCCGGGGTGCGCCGGTGGTGGGTAGCAATTCGGCGGCTGCTTGACGGCGGTCCAGCAACGCCGACAGCAACGGCTTGCGCCACTCGCCTGTCAATGCAGATGTGCTCTGGTCCACCACCGATTGCATAGCCCGTTTGAGGCGGACCGTCTTGGGCCAGGGTGTGTCCAGTGCGGCGTTGGACAGGCCATAAATCCCGCTCGCCAAAGACCGCCCCACCACGCTGCCCAGGGTGATCGCGTCGCCCGCACCGGGCCTACGGTTGCTGATCCAGGCCCATTCGCCGCGAGCCAGATCGCCCAGCACCAGGTTGAAGCCACTGAACAGATGGGCTTGCACGCTGTGGGCAAACGCCTGCCAGTCGGTGTCGCCTTGCAGCCAGCGCGTGACCAATTCGCCACGGCTTTGTGGCGCGTTGGGCACACTGGCCTCCCGCACATTGGTGAGCATGGCGACGCGTCCCTGGGGCGTCACGCCCAACCAGGTGCCGCCCGCGTGCTGGTCGCGCCCCGCCACCACCGGTGTGCCGTTGTCCAGCTGCCAGGCGTGCAGCGGCAGGGTGGGGCGGTCCAGGTGCTCGTCGCGGTTGGCCGCGATCAGCAACGGGTACCCCGGCACAGCGTCAATGGCAAAAGCGATCAGGCACATGGGGTGGGTTCAGATGTCGTCGCGCAGCGGGTAGGGCAGGGGCAGCAGTGTCAGGGCGGGGCCATCGGCGGCACCGGCCGTGAGGCGGCCACCATCTGCGGAGCTGATTTGCATGGACACGATGGCATCACAACCCGCCACCGGGTGCGCGGCCACCGCCACCACCGTGCCCGTGGGTTGTTCGGCATCGCTGGCGTGGAACACGTTGTCGCCCACCGCCATAGGGGCCTCGGCGTGCGCCAGGTAAGCCCGCCGCTTGAGCGTGCCCCGGAACTGGCTGCGCGCCACCACCTCCTGCCCGGGGTAGCAGCCTTTTTTGAAGTTCACGCCGTCCACCGACTCGTAATTCAGCATTTGTGGCACAAAGGCTTCCACCACCGGGGTGCTGACGGTGGCCACGCCGCTGTGCACGTCCAGCCATTGCCACAGGCTGGGGTTCAGCTCCGGCAGGTCAGGCACAGCACCCGCCGGTGCCAACCACAGCGCGCGGGCGCGGCCTTGCGCGTCGGGCAAACGCACCAGCGACACCTCGCCCTGATCGGTCTTGGCCCAGGTGGAGGCCGGCCAGCCTTGGCCATCGCCCACCAAGCCATAGAGCGCAACCTCGGCACTCGCGTCGCTGAGCTTGGCCTTGGCGCGCAGCACAAACATGGACAAACGTTTGAGCGTGGGTGCCAGCAGGTCCTGCGCGCACACCAGCCAGATTTCCTGGTGGCTGCGTTTGATGCCCACAAAGCTGGCCAACATGCGGCCCTTGGCCGAGCAGAACGCGGCCAGCCGTGCCTGCGACAGGCCCATCAGCGAGAAATCCTGCGTCAGTTGGCCATGCAGAAAGCTGGCTGCGTCTTCCCCCACCACCCGGATCACGCCCAGTTGTGGCAGCCGCACCGCACCGGCAAGGGTGCTGGCGTCAAAAGGAGCAAGGGCGGGGCGGTCGGTGGTCATGCAATGGGCCTCTTATATGATTTGGGTTGGACCATTTTCCCAAAGGCGCAAGGACCGTGCTCAGAGTGTTGAAAAGGCTGTTGCTGGCCGGGTTGTTGGGGGCGGTGCTGGCGGCGGTGGCGGGTGCCTGGTGGTGGCAACGGCCATTGCCCTTGCGCCCGCTGGCCGGGCAGACCGTGGTGGACGTGACCGTGCCGGCCGGCGCCTCGGCACGAGGTGTGGCCGAAGCCCTGGTGGCCGCGGGCGTGGACACACCTGCCTGGCTGCTGCACCTCGGTTTTCGTGCCTCGGGCGAGTCGCGCCGCATCAAGGCGGGCAGTTACGAGTTGGAGGCCGGCGCCACGCCACAAAGTGTGCTCGACAAACTGGTGCGTGGTGACCAGGCGCTGCGGCAGGTGACGCTGGTGGAAGGCTGGACCTTTCGCCAGGTGCTGGCCGCCTTGCGCGCGGCCGAGCACCTGCAAGACGACATCGGCCGCAAGTCGCCGTCAGAGCTCATGGTGCAGCTGGGTTACGCCGGCCGCCATCCAGAGGGGCGTTTTTTCCCCGACACCTACCGCTACGCCAAGCGTTCACCGGCCTCGGGCGTGTTGCGCCAGGCCGCGCAGGCCATGCAGCAGCAAGTGGATGCCGCCTGGGCACAACGCCAGCCCGGATTGCCGCTGAAAAATGCCGATGAGGCACTGATACTGGCCAGCATCATCGAGAAGGAAACCGGCCAGGCGGCCGATCGTGGCCAAGTGGCCGCCGTGTTCATCAACCGCCTGCGCATCGGCATGCGCTTGCAAACCGACCCAACGGTTATCTACGGCTTGGGTGATCGGTTTGACGGCAACCTGCGCAAACGCGACTTGCAGGCCGACACGCCCTACAACAGCTACACCCGCAGCGGCCTGCCGCCCACGCCGATTGCCATGCCGGGCAAGGCGGCGTTGCTGGCGGCCGTGCAGCCAGCGGCCAGCCAGGCCTTGTATTTTGTGGCGCGCGGCGATGGCAGCAGCCAATTCAGCGCCACACTCGATGACCACAACCGCGCCGTGCGGCAGTACCAGCTCAAGCGCTGAACACCATGCCATCTTCAGGAATTTTCATCAGCTTCGAAGGCATAGACGGTGCCGGCAAGTCCACCCACATCGAAGCCCTGGCCAGCGCCCTGCGTGCCCAGGGGCGCACCGTCGTCCTCACGCGCGAGCCAGGCGGCACCCCATTGGCCGAAAAGCTGCGCGCATTGCTGTTGCACGACGCCATGGACCCCTTGTGCGAGGCCTTGCTCATGTTTGCCGCCCGCCGCGACCACCTGCAGCAGGTGATCGAGCCGGCCCTTGCCCGGGGCGAGGTGGTGCTGTGCGACCGTTTCACCGACGCCACATTTGCCTACCAGGGCCACGGCCGTAGTTTCGACCTGAACACGCTGGCCACACTGGAGCACTGGGTGCAGGCGCTGCCACATGGCGGTGTGCGCCAGCCAGACCTCACGCTGTGGTTCGATCTCGACCCGGCCATCGCCGCAGAGCGGCTGGCAGGCGCCCGTGTGCCCGACAAATTCGAAGCCCAGCCGGTGGCATTTTTCCGCCGTGTGGCGGCCGGCTACGCCGACAGGTTGTCCAAAGACCCTGGCCGGTTTGCCCGGGTTGACGCCCAGGGCACGCTGGAAACGGTGCGTGAAGCGGTGTTGGACGCCTGCAGAACCCGGCCCTGGTGGCAGGAGCAGGCCCCATGAGCGCCCCCGGCGTGTCCCCGTGGCAACAAAAGCAGCTTAGGGCCTTGCTGCAGCAGCGTGGCCATGCATTGCTGCTGACAGGGCCTTCAGGCCTGGGGCAGTACCCGTTGGCGCTGGCCTTGGCCGCCGCATGGCTGTGTGAGCATGCCACCGCAGACGGCGCCTGCGGCCAGTGCGAGAGCTGCCACGCCATCGCCGTGCGCACCCACGCCGACCTGTGTGTGCTGATGCCCGAAACCCTGTCCATGGAACTGGGCTGGCCGCTGGACGAAAAGACCCAGGACAAGATCGACAAAAAAGAGATCAAGGCCAGCCGCATGATCCGCGTGGAGGCGGCGCGTCAGGCGGTGGCGTTCACGCAGTTCACGCGGTCACGCGGTACCACCAAGGTGGTGCTCATCTACCCCGCCGAGCGCATGAACCCAGAGGCGGCCAACACGCTGCTCAAGACGCTGGAGGAGCCCGCCGGTGCGGTGCGTTTTGTGCTCGCCACCGAGGCCGCCCACCAGCTGTTGCCCACCATCCGCAGCCGATGCCAGAGCCACGCACTCACCTGGCCCGACGCCGCCGATGCGCTCGCGTGGCTGCAGGCCACCTGTGGCGGGGACGCAGCGCAAGCGCGGGTCTGGCTCAGTGCAGCCGGTGGCCGGCCTGACGATGCCATGGCCTGGGCGCAGGCTGGGCTCACGGCCGACACGTGGCAGCGCTTGCCGCGTGCCTTGGCCAAGGGCGACTTTGCCGCGATGGCCGACTGGGGGCCCGCGCGGCAACTGGACGTGCAGCACAAGCTGTGTCACGACCTCATGGCCGTTGCCGCCGGTGGTGCGCCACGCTTTTTTGATGCCGGCTACCTGCCCAAACCGCCGCCCATGGGCGCGCTGGCACAGTGGTCGCGCGAGTTGGCGCAAAACACGCGCACGGTGGAGCACCCATTTCAGGGGCCTCTGATGATCGAGGCGTGGGCGGCGCGCGCACGCGACGTCTTGACCAAGGCTTAAACTCCGGCGAATGAACGCGTCCGATCTGCCCCTGAATTCGCCCGATCCCGCATCGGGTGGTGGCCATGGTGCATCAACCGACGGGGTGGACGGAGGTGGCGAGGTGCCGTTTGTGCGGCCCACCGTCATCCAGTTGTCCATCAAGGAAAAAGCGGCGCTGTACGCGGCCTACATCCCCATCTTCACCGAGGGCGGCATTTTTGTCCCGTCCTCCAAAAGTTACCGCTTGGGGCAAGACGTGTACGTGTTGCTGACCCTGCCCGAGGACCCGCACCGCTACCCGATTGCCGGCAAGGTGGCCTGGATCACCCCACCCCACGCCACAGGCGCCCGAACTCAAGGCATAGGCATACGGTTTCCCAACGACGAGAAATCGGGGCTGCTCAAGAAGCGCATCGAGGAAATCCTCGGTGCCCACCTGGGCTCAGACCGCTCGACCCAAACCGTTTGATTTCCACTCGCTGCGGGCCGTCGCGCCTGCTGCGAGCAGCCCACCATGTTCACCGATTCCCACTGCCACCTGAATTTTCCCGAATTCAAAGACCGCATGCCCGAAGTGCTGACCGCCATGCGCGAGGCCCAGGTCACGCGTGCGCTTTGCATCTGCACCACGCTGGAAGAGTTTGACGACGTTCACGCGCTTGCCCAGCAGCACCCCCACCTCTGGGCCACCGTGGGTGTGCACCCCGACAATGAAGGTGTGCGCGAACCCACCCTCGATGACCTGCTGCAGCGGGCTGCCTTGCCCAGGGTGGTGGGCATTGGCGAGACGGGGCTGGACTACTACCGCTTGAATGGCCGCAGCGTGGCCGACATGGCCTGGCAGCGCGAACGCTACCGTGTGCACATACAGGCGGCACGGCAAACCGGCCTGCCGCTGGTGATCCACACGCGCAGCAGCAGCGACGACACGCTGGCCATCCTGCGGGAGGAGGGCGGTGTGGGGCAGACAAATGCTGCGCGGGGCGTGTTTCATTGCTTCACCGAAACGACCGAGGTGGCGCGCGCCGCGCTGGACCTGGGTTTTTACCTTTCCTTCTCCGGCATCATCACGTTCAAGAGCGCGGCCGATCTGCGTGACGTGGTCGGTTTTGTGCCCATGGACCGATTGCTGATCGAAACCGACAGCCCTTACCTGGCGCCCGTTCCATATCGCGGCAAAACCAATTCACCGGCCTACGTGCCGTGGGTTGCCAAACAGGTGGCAGAACTCAAAGGCCTGTCCGTCGAATCGGTCGCCGAAGCGACAACGGCCAATTTCCTGTCGCTTTTTGATCGGGTGCAAGCGCCTTGAGCGACGAATACGGGCACAGGTAGGTGAAATCCACATGCAGTGCCCCAACAAAGACCCGCAAAATCAGCGGGTTCAACCATTGCAGGAGACGCGTGTGCTTATAAAAAGTCAGAAAGACTTCTATTCCGGTTTGATGTTCGCCGCCGTGGGGGTCGGATTTGCGATTGGTGCCACTAACTACACCATTGGCCAGGCATCGCGCATGGGACCGGGCTACTTCCCGTTGATTCTGGGGGTGATCCTGACCATTTTGGGTGCCGTCATCTCCCTGCAGTCTTTTGCCTCAAAGGCTCCCGACGGCGACAAGATTGGCAAGTGGGCTTGGAAGCCGCTCTTTTTTGTCCTGTCTTCCAACCTGGCCTTTGGCGCTTTGCTGGTGGGCCTTCCTTTTATTGGTTTTCCTTCTTTTGGTCTGATCGTTGCCATTTATGCGCTGGTGTTCATCGCCAGTCAGGCCGGTGAACGTGTCAGCATCAAGGAACTGTTGGTGTTGTCCACCATCTTGGCCATCGGCAGCTACCTGGCCTTCATCAAGCTGCTGAACTTGCAGTTCCCAGTCTGGCCGGCTTTTCTGGTCAATTGATAAAACAACAAGACCGGAGAGTCACAGATGGATTTGATCAACAACCTCACGCTGGGTTTTGGTGTCGCCTTCACCGTCCAGAACCTCATCTACGCCTTCATCGGCTGCCTGCTGGGCACGCTGATTGGCGTGTTGCCGGGTGTGGGCCCGGTGGCAACCATTGCGATGTTGCTGCCCGCCACCTACGCACTGCCCCCCGTGGCGGCACTCATCATGCTGGCCGGTATTTACTACGGCGCACAATACGGTGGCTCGACCACCGCCATCCTGGTCAACCTGCCAGGTGAAGCTTCGTCCGTGGTGACGGTGATCGACGGTCACCAGATGGCCAAAAAGGGCAGGGCAGGCCCGGCGCTGGCAGCCGCTGGCATCGGTTCCTTTTTTGCCGGGTGTGTGGGCACGCTGATCCTGGCCGCCTTCGCGCCGCCCCTGACCGAAGTGGCCTTCAAATTTGGCCCTGCCGAGTATTTCTCGCTGATGGTGCTGGGCCTCATCGGTGCCGTGGTGCTGGCCTCTGGCTCGCTGATCAAGGCCGTGGCCATGATCATCCTGGGCCTCCTGCTGGGCTTGGTGGGCACCGACGTGAACTCTGGTGTGGCGCGCTACAGCTTTGGCATTCCCGAACTGACCGACGGCATCAGCTTCATCGTGATTGCCATGGGTGTGTTCGGCTACGGGGAGATCATCCACAACCTGTCGCACCCACCTGAAACGCGCGACGTTGTCACCGGCAAGGTGGAAGGCATTTTCCCCACCGCAACCGACTTCAAGCGCATGTTCCCCGCCATCCTGCGTGGCACAGCCTTGGGCTCGGCCTTGGGCATCCTGCCGGGCGGTGGTGCCTTGTTGTCGGCTTTCGCGGCCTACACCATTGAGAAGAAGACCAAGCTCAAGCCCGGTGAAGTGCCCTTTGGTGAAGGCAATATCCGTGGTGTTGCCGCACCCGAAGCTGCCAACAACGCCGGTTCGCAGACCTCCTTCATTCCGCTGCTGACGCTGGGTATTCCGCCCAATGCCGTGATGGCGCTGATGGTCGGCGCCATGACCATCCACAACATCCAGCCCGGCCCGCAGGTGATGACCAGCAACCCCGAGCTGTTCTGGGGCCTGATCGCCTCCATGTGGATTGGCAACCTGATGCTGGTGATTCTGAACCTGCCGCTGATCGGCATCTGGATCAAGCTGCTGACCGTGCCTTACCGCTGGCTCTTCCCCGCCATCGTGTTGTTCTGCGCCATCGGCGTCTACTCCACCAACAACAACACCTTCGATATCTGGATGGTGGCCATCTTCGGTTTCATCGGCTACACCTTCATCAAGCTGGGCTGCGAACCCGCGCCCCTGCTGCTGGGCTTGATTCTTGGCCCCATGATGGAAGAAAACCTGCGCCGCAGTCTGCTGTTGTCGCGGGGTGACTGGTCGGTGTTTGTCACCCGCCCGCTGTCCGCGTCTTTGCTGGCCGCTGCCGTGTTGCTGTTGGTGGTGGTGCTCAGTCCCTCCATCAAAAAGAAGCGCGAAGAGGCGTTTGTCGAAGACTGATACAGTCTGCGGATGGTCACTGATTGCACCCATCCTGATCGCAACAAGAGGCCCCGTGAGCGGGGCCTTTTTGTTCCTGCCCCTGGCAAAACGCTGTCCAGACGGCACTGTTTTCAGCTCGGTCTGGGCGCCTTGTTTTGGTCTGTAATCCCGCTGGCCCGGGCCAACTCCTTTGACGAGTTTTTTCGCGCCATTGCTGCGGATTCACCCCGCACGCTTCAGACGCTGGCCAACCGGGGGTTCGACCTCAACACCCGCAACGAAAAGTCCGACCCACCGCTGGTGCTCGCTTTGCGTCTCGACGCACTGAAGGTCGTTGAGTTTCTGCTGTCACGTCCTGAAGTGGACGTGGAGGCTCGGACCGCACAAGACGAAAGCCCGCTGATGTTGGCGGCGTTGAAAGGGCGCCTTGCACAATGTGAGGCCTTGATTCAAAGAAACGCCCACGTCAACAAGCCCGGCTGGACACCGCTGCACTACGCCGCGTCTCATCCAGGTGAACAAGCGCCAGCGGTGGTTCACCTGCTGCTGGATCACCACGCCTACATCGATGCCGCGTCGCCCAATGGATCGACACCGCTCATGCTCGCCGCGATGTACGGCAACGCCAAGGTGGTGGCCCAGCTGCTCGAGGCAGGCGCCGATGCGAGCCTCAAAAACGAGCAGGGTTTGACCGCACTCGATTTTGCACACCGTGCCGGACGGCCAACTGAGGCTGAGCGCATTGCGCGCAGCATCCGTGGCAACGCACCTAAAGGGCAATGGTGATTTGCTTGTTCAGCGCAGCCGCGGGTTGCGCTGAGCTTTGTGGTTGGACGAAGCCGCTACGCGGAGCCAATTTCCGCTGCATTCCTGATGCTTGTCTACGCTGCATACCTCACCCCGTCAATC
>NZ_JBHTBZ010000015.1:0-62640 GCF_042665235.1 Hydrogenophaga defluvii
AGGCTTATGCAACACCTGCCCGACAGCAGTACAGGTGCTCGACCGCCTGTGCGACTGGGCAGGTGTCACACAAGCCTTAACTCAAGCTGCCGCTCGGGTTCTCGCATCAATCAGTTAGTCGCTCTTGGCCGATGGAGATTTCGCGGCAGCCTAGGAGGATCGAGAGATATTCGTTTTCCGGCCTGAGCCGCCCAGCGGGCCGGAGGGAAGATTGCGTCGGGCTTCGAACTGCTTCCCTGGACGCTTGTCGGCGGCGACCCACGCCCGTGTGTCGCGTCCAACGCGAGCAACGTCTTTTTCCGCGCGACCTTCGTTGCTGAGAGTGTGCTTCTGCGCGATTGGGTCGGCACGCTTGTACGGTTTTGACATGCAAGGCTCCTGTAGGCCGCCGAGAATTGGCGCTGTCGAATTGTCGAGGCAAAAACGAGGCGTCGTGTCGCGGATAGAGGCTCACCGCAAGAAGTAGGTTCTAGACGTCCGATCGGAATAGTACGCCCAGCGAGTGCGGCCGAAAACCGTTCCTCGCCATCAGCAGGCAGTTGCCCCGCGCCTAAAAGCTCCGGCTGAGGAGAGACCCTGGAGGACCGCTTTGCGGTGACGAGTCCGAGCGTCTGGTCGGATCGAGTCGGCCAAGAGCTTGCTTTCGACTAGGCTGGACGGCTTACTTGTTCAGGCTGTAAACAGCCGGTCGCCCCCCCCGCTAATGAACCTGTTACCAGGAAAAGCTGAACCACCTCGGGGCGGTTCAGCGGGACCCCCAGCCGCAAAAGCGCTCGGATGACACGCGCGCCCACTATGAGTGGGCGCCGTACAAGCCTCTGGCTGTCGCCGAAAGGGCTTACTGCATCACAAAGCCGGAATCGCGGATCACAGGCCCCCACGTCTCGGTGGTGTGTTTGACGCGAGCTGCCAGGTCCTTGTCGTCGCCAAAGGTGGCCACCAGACCCAGGCCGTCCAATGCCTGACGGTAAGCCGGTGTGGCGATAACCGCCTTGGCGGCCTCGCGGTAGCGCGCCAGCAGTTCGCGCGATGTTCCTGCCGGGGCGAACAACCCCATGAAGGTGCGCTCCTCGAACCCGGTCAATCCGCTTTCAGTGAAGGTGGGGACATCCGGCATCTGGCTCAGGCGCTGGGGCCCTGAGACCGCGATGATTCGGATGCCACCCGACTTGTGATGCGGGATGAACTCGCTGATACCAGACAGCCCGGCCATGATATGACCACCGACAAGGTCCGCCACCATGGGCGCTCCGCCGCGGTAGGGAACCGACGACGCCTTCATCCCGAACTTTTTCGCCAGCACCGAAACACCGAAGTCAGGCTGGCTGGCGGGCGCGGGGATGCCGACATTGAGGCCGCTGCTCTGGGCTTTGCCCCACGCGACCAGATCCTGCAGGTTGTTGGCCTTCACGCTCGGATGCACGGCCAACGCCAGCGGTAGTTCGGCCACGGTGACGACCGGAATGAGATCCTTGTTCGCGTCGTAGCCCGTGTTACGCACGGTCATCGGCACGATGGAGATGGCATGTTCGTTGGACAGCATCAGCGTGCGTCCATCTGGCATTGCACGCGCCAGGGATTGCATGGCGATCTGGCCACCTGCGCCCGGCTTGTTATCCACAACCACAGTGCGCCCCAGCGCGGTCTGCATGCCTGCGGCGAGATTGCGGGCGACTGAGTCGACGTTGCCACCCGGCGGGAAGCCCACGGTAATGGTCAACGGCTGTGCGTTGCTTTGTGCGAGCAGTGAGCCAGAGAAAGCCATCGAACTGGCGGCCAGAAGGCCGAGTGCAAGGCGTCGGGAAGTCAAGCGGGAAACGTTCACGTGAGTTCTCCTATCAGGCATGGATCAAGAAAAAATGACTGGAAAAAATCAATGCTGGGCTTCGCGAAGCAGCGAAGAATCCCAGGTCAGCACGAGCTTGCCGATGTGGGCCGAGTTGGCCATGCGCGCGTGTGCCTCGTGGGCCGCTTCCATCGGATACACCGAATCGATCACCGGTCGGGAAAGCTGTCGATTGGCAATGAGGGGAAAGACATGCTCCTCCAGTGCCCGAACGATGGCGGCTTTCTCATCGTCGCTGCGGGGGCGCAGCAACGAGCCGGTGAGCACGGCCCGCCGGCGCATGAGTTGCATCAGGTCGAGTTCCGCGCGCGCGCCCTCGAGGAAGGCAATCTGCACCACACGGCCATCCATGGCCAGGCAGGACAGGTTGCGGGCCACGTAGCTGCCGCCCACCATGTCCAGCACCACATCGACACCGCGTCCATCGGTTTGTGCCAGAACTTCTTGCACAAAATCCTGGCTGCGGTGGTTGATGGCGGCGGCGCCCCAGCCACGCATCGTTTCGCACTTGATGGCGTCGCCCGCCGTCGCGAGCACCTGGTGACCAAGGGCCCGTGCCAGCGCAATCGCAAAGGCGCCGATTCCGCTGGTGCCACCATGAACAAGCAGGGTTTCTCCAGGGCGCAGGCGACCAAGCTCGAAGACGTTGCTCCACACCGTCATCGCCACCTCAGGGAAGACTGCTGCCTCCAGCATGTCAAACCCCGAGGGCGGAGCCATACAGAGCGTCGCGGGCACGCAGACCCATTCGGCGTAGCCCCCGCCCGCCGTGAGTGAGCAGACTGACTGGCCGATCCAGCTGGTGGACACCCCTGACCCCACCGCATCCACCGTGCCACTGACTTCAAGGCCCAGCACCTGGGAAGCTCCCGGCGGTGGCGCGTAGCTTCCCTCACGCTGGGCCAGGTCGGCACGGTTGACTCCGGCCGCCGTGATGCGGATGCGCAGCTCACCTGCGGCCGGATCGGGCCGGGGCACCTCGGCGATGTGCAGCACTTCGGGTCCACCGAAGCGCTCGAAGCAAACCTGACGCATGGCGTCAGCCATGGGTAGGGACCGCGTTCTGCCCGGTGGGCTGATCCACGGCGATCCCGTAGTAGCCATGGGTGGCAGTGAAGCGATTGCGCTCGAACTGATTGATCCACAACCGCATCAGCCAACGCTTGCGATCAGATTCGTCCCAGTCGGTGAAGCCGGTCCGGGAGTGCAGTGTCACGTGGTTGTTCAGCCACTGAATGTCGCCTGGCCGGAAATCCATGGGCAGGCACAGCTCACTGGATTGAGCGTATTCGTCAATCAGCTCCAGCACACGCCGGTGCTTTTCTGTCAGCGCAGGTGCGCCCTCGTACCGTTGCGCTGATTCGATGAAGTTGCGCAGGTACATGATGGACAACTTGCCGTTAACCCAACCGGCGATGGAGGTCACCCAGTACGGATGGCCCGTCACCGCGTTGCGCTCACCTCTGTGATCAAACCACAAGGATTCGTAGAGGCAGTCGATCAGTTCCGGGTGATCGCGCAGCAGTCGGTTGTAGATGGCTGTCGAACTGACGACCAGGCTGGCGCCACCCGCTTTGGATGTTCGCACACACATCAGGCCGACGATGTCTGCGCCGTCCACGTGGAATGGCGCAGCATGGTTGGTGTGATAGAAGCGCGAGTTGGCGTTGGTTTGTGGGTCCGTCCCGGTGCTGTCGATCACGTGGCCGAAAAGCTCGCCGCGCGCGTTCTGCACCACCGGTGTGCCGAGGTGGCGGCCCAGGCCCCAGTAGGCCATGCTGCGTTCTTCGAGCGACCATTCCTCCACAGGGAGTCCACGCCACAGTTCGAAGCCACGGCCATCCTCCAATTCTTGGGCAAGTTTGCGCACACGCTGCGCCAGCGTGGCGAGCGGGAAGTGGCTTGCGTCAATGGCTTCGAGCGGCAGTCCCGTAGCCATGGCGCTGCGCACAGCGTGGCGCAGCTCCTCCACTTCTTCGCGGCTTAGGGTGTAGCGCCAGCTCGGGTCTGCTTCCATCTGCTCGCGAGTCCAGGCACTGGCGCCCTGATAGGGTTGTCTCAAAATATCGACCATGGGGTTCTCCTTGTGGATTGCAAATACATGAACGCGCGTGCGCGTCATTCGGGAAAATCTGACACGAGCACGCGGCCCCGGCTCAACAGCCCATTGGGATCCAGCGCCCGCTTGATGCGATTCATGACGGCCAGTTCGGCCGGCGGCAGCCAACGCGCCAGCGCCTCACGCTTTGCCATGCCTATGCCGTGTTCGGCAGACAGCGAGCCCTGTGCCTCAGTCACCAACTGATAGACGCGATCCTCCACCGCAGCGGCGAGCTCTGACGGGCAAGCCAGCAACAAGTGCAGGTTGCCGTCGCCCAGATGACCGTAGGTCACCTTGCGCATGCCGGGGCTCAGCCGCTCCAGCTCAACTTCGATGCGCCCGAGCACGGCCTGTAACTGGCTGGTGGGGATGCTGATGTCGAAAGACAGGTAGTCGCCCATTGCCCGGGCCACTTCTCCCGATGAATCCCGCACCCGCCACAAATCCTCTGCGTCCTTGAGCGACTGCGCAACCACCACCTGCTCGCTGCCCAGGGTCTCGGCCACCTGCGCCAAAGACTCCTCCACTCGGGAACGTTCGCGCTCCTCGTCGGGGTCGAAGCAGGACACTTCGATCAAGATTTGGAAGGGCGCCGCGCCAGCAAAGGGGTCACGACCCAGACCCAGATCGCCGGTGACGAAGGCGACGAAGTCGCGCCACATCACCTCGAAGGAGGTCAGCGCCGGCCCGAGCAGGCGGCGCGTGAGCACCAAGGCCTGCAACACTTGATCCAGCGATGCGCAGCCCAGCACGGCTGTGATGCGTTCGCGCGGCTGGGGTTGCAGCCTCAACACAGCGCGCGTGACCACACCCAGGGTGCCCTCGCTGCCGATGAACAACTGCTTGAGGTCATAGCCCGCGTTGTCCTTGACGACCTCGCCCAGGCGCGAAAGCACGGTGCCATCGGCCAGCACCGCCTCCAGCCCCAGCACGCTGGCCCGCGTCATGCCGTACTGCAGCACCCGGTTGCCACCTGCATTGGTCGCGATGTTGCCACCCATGTGGCAACTTCCTCGGCTACCCAGGTCAACCGGGTAGAACAGCCCGTGCCGCTGCGCCTCTTCTTGGACGGCCTGCAGCGTCACACCGGCCTGTACGCGCATGGTCCCGTTAAAGACGTCCACGCCCTCGATGACGTCCAGCAGCTCGGTGGACACCACCACCTCGCCGCGCTGCGGTGCACCACCAGCCACCAGACCGGTCATGCCGCCTTGGGGCACCATGCGCAATCCAGCCGCACCCAGGCGGCCCACCACCCGCGCCAGTGCCTCGGGTGTGCGTGGCCGCACGACCGGCGCTGGGTCGCCGACGCTGTCATCCCAGTCTCGGCAGTATCGAGGCCCGGCTTGGTCCGCGTCCAGGATGGACACCTCACTCTCCAGGTCCGCCAACAGGCGCCTGACTTCATTAGTGGCGTCGGGCAGCCTGCCCACACCAACCTCGTCCGACAATTTGGTCATATTCATGGATATTGATCACTCAGATGACCATTATTGTCTGACAATTTTAGGTTGTCAAACAAACTTTGTTTTTGCTGAAGCGAATTGGACAGGCGCCTGTAGCACCCCAGATGGGCATAGAGGGAGGCGCGGCACATTTTTTGTCAGACAATCGGTGCCCAACCGACCATGAGCATCGACAACTCCATCGCCATCGTTCCGTTCTACCAACCTCATGCCGCTCACAAGGATGGGGGTGGCAGCGTGGTGGACTACGTGCTAACCGAAATCGCGCGTCGTATCGTCGATGGCGAGTACCTGCCAGGCCAGCGTCTCGTGGAGGCGGACCTCACCCAGGATCTGGGCGTCAGCCGGAGTTCGGTGCGTGAGGCGCTGCGGCGGCTGGAGATCAATCGCTTCATCCGGATCGAGCCCAACCGTGGCGCCACCGTCGCCACACCTGCGCGCGAGGAGATCGTGGCTCAGTTCCGTATCCGTGAAGTGATCTCGGGCCTGGGCGCGCGCGCGGCTGCCGAGCGCATCGCTGTGCCCGGCCATCGCGCCAAGGTGGAGGTGCTGCTCAACGAGATCGAGGAGCAGACCGCACGCAACACCGAGATACACCACCGCAAGGAGAACGGTCGCTTTCACCGTGCCATCAACGAGATGTCTGGCATACCGGACATCGGCGATCTGCTGGACCAGTTCAACTTCCCCATCCTGCACACCATCTACTTCCGTGACCTGAGCCATGAGCACTGGATGCGCAACATGTCGGATCACCTGGACATCGCCCGCGCCGTGCTGCACGGCGATGCCATTGCCGCCGAACACTTCGCGCGACAGCACATGCACCGCATGGTGGACATCGCGGTGACTATCGCCGAGCAACTAGGAAAGGACGCCAGGCGGGCCGCTCGCGGCACTCAACGACGTAGCGCGACCCCAGCCCCTCATTCGTCAGGCTAGCCGACCCCATCCGAGGTGCAACGTTTGGGCTGCAGTCGGAGCGAAACAGGCCTTGGCTAGTAGCAGTTCGGGTCTCTGTTTTCGCTGCAAAGCGGAGTTAACCGCACAAGCTCCATCCGGGCAGTCGCCCCCCAGCATTAGCCCGCAGTCGCTATTCTTTTCCCCCTGCGCGTTACCCGATCAAAACTAAAAACGTGCTCCTGCGGTGATTCGGTGCAACAGCCAAACAGCCGCCGAAGCTGACTTCCCTGGCCGTATCGCAGCTCGATGCTCCCCGCGCAAACCGGGCAGGCCCCGCCGTAGCGAACCAATCGAATGTAGCGGACCCCTTGTTCCTTGGGCATCTCCAGCTGACAGTCGTCCTCGGTCATTGCGGTCAACAACATAGGCGCAGGGATGATCCGATCCTCCAACAACCACATCAATGGTCGGGCCCAGAACCTCCAGATGACGGCTGCGGAAATGACGAGCATCACCATGCTGGCCAGCTCCCCACCGGTCAGAGGATGCCGCAAGCCCATCATGGCCCAGAGAAAGATAAGGACCAAAAAAAGTAGGCACGCGATCGACACCATGACTCCAGCCCACAACAAGCCCCTTGCGGACCGAGTCGGTGTGCTTCCCTTTGACCCCAGCAAGATCCGCCCCAGCAGGCCGATCTGGAGGTTACTTGCGGCGGTGAATTCATAGGTCAAGGAATTCAGGCTATCCAAGCTGCTTGTTTCCGCCCCCGACGGTTCAAGATCGACAGCCTCCGGCTCAACGTCCCGGTGTCCGCCCATATCCAACGGTATCCGTTCAAGAACCCATTGCGCACGGTGCCGGCCTGCTGACTCGGACTTGCGGGGCGCCACGACCTCTTCGTGTCCTCGCGAGCGGAAGTGTCCATTCAGAGAATCTTGGCGAGACTCAATGAACTTTCGCATGCTGCTGGCCCAAGGAGACGTCCTGGCAGAGGTCAGCTTGGGAGGCATCCGGCCCGACCTGCTTTTGACGACATGTGACGGCGTGCAGGTCGCCATCGAAATCGCCTACTCGTCCTTCTGCGGCGCGGACAAAATCCGCCAGTTTGAGGAATTGGGGCTGCCCGTAATTGAGATTGATCTGAGCACATTCAAGCCGGAAGGCTTACCCACACGGCCAGCGCACAACGCGATCACGCCTTTCAGATGCCCAAACGCAAGCCGAGTGTGACTCAGCAGGAGCGAGACCGGCAAGAAGCGCTGTGCCGTGAATGGGTGGATTTGATGAGGTCAGGCCTCTATTCGGTCCGGGACTATTTCCAAGCCGGTCGGGACGGCGCGGCGATGCCGTCCAGGTTCCAGGCGAGAGTCGACCCTCACACCCGAGGGTTAAACAATTTCAGTACCCGGTTCTGGCTTGAGCAACCTTGAATCACAGGCTCATACGGTAGGGGAAATGTGACTGCCATGTCCCTCCCCCCGCAACACCCGCACGCATCTGGAACGCCCACGGGTATGAGCACATCGAACGCAACGCCTTGAGCATCCGGCGTAACATCCCGCGTCATGAGCACCATCGCCGACGCCCTCAAACAAGAAATAGCCCGTGTGGCCCGCAAGGAACTCAAGGGCGAGATCGCAGCATTGCGCAAACTCACCAGTGCTCACCGATCCGAAATCGCCGCCCTCAAGCGCGAGGTCAAGGCGCTCACCAGTGCCGTCAAAGGTTTGCACAAGGGATCGAGGCCCCCAGTCGCAGCGTCCTCCTCTGAGCCCAAGGTGACCGCAGCCAAACGCAGTGGTGTGCCATTCGAGTTCAATGCCGAACAACTGGCAGCCCATCGCGCAGAGTTCGGCCTGACCCAGGCACAGATGGCGCGGTTGATCGGCGCATCATCCCTGTCGGTCTACAAATGGGAGTCGGGCAAAGTTCAACCCCGAGCAGCTCAGAAGGAACAAATTGCCGCCGCGCTCAAACTGGGCAAACGTGCGGTGAAGGCGAGATTGCAAACACCGGACGAATGAGCCAGGCATACAAGACCTATTCATCCACCCGGTGGGGCACGCGCAAACCCGCACCGGCATCCCAGCCTGTGCCACAAACACCGCTGGGCGATGACCGGTTCCATTCCTTGTTGGCCAAAAGGCCAATGCCTTCTTTGCCGAAGCCGAACGTGATGTGGTCGCAGAGCGGGCCGCGAAGATCACCGAGATCCGGGCGCTGATGACCGAGTATGGCCTGAGCATTGAAGACCTCGAAAACACCGATTGATCACCCTCCTCCCCTCACCCGTGCGAGAACAACCGAGGCGCCCGGTCTGGCATCGAGGCCGTCCAGACTGCACCTTGCTGTGAATCGACCAACAACAGCTCCTCCGTTCCCGGACGAAACGCCACGCTGGTCACATCGCGAAGATGCCGCGCTTGCACCGCGTGGGTGATTTCTCCCAGCATGTTCACGATGAAGGCACAGCCTAGACCCGCATGAGCCACGATCAAGTGCCTGGTCGCATCCATCGTCGAGCCTTGGGGCCCGCTGCCACCAAAGAAGCCACGCAGCAAACCAACATTCCCGATGGAACCGCCTGAACCAAGATCAGCCTGCCACAGCGCATTGCCCTGATCCACTGCGACAAAGAGTTTTGTGGCATCCCGATCCAGCACGATGCCACAGGGCCCAGATAGGTTGGACAACAGCAAATCCAGCCGGCCATCAACACCCAGCCGGAACACCCTGCCTGTCTGGTCGTGCATGCCACTGTCCCCCGGCGAAGTGAAATAGCAGTTGCCCCGGCCGTCAAACACTAGGTCCTTGGCGCCCGGGGCGACTTGGTTCCCGCTTCGCCCCAGCAGTTCGCGGACGGCTTCCGTTCCTGGTCCCACCCGCAGCAACCCCCTGCGGGCGTCCGCCACCCAGAGCGAGCCATCCTGATGCACGGCGATGCCTTGTGGCGATCCACCGGTTTCGACCACCAGTTCCCACTGCCCTGCCCTGCTCAGGCGCAAGATCCGCGCCGAGGGCGTATCGCTCAGAAACAGGTTGCCCGCACGGTCAAAGGCCGCGCCCCGCAACGAACAATCCTCCCCCCGGCGCCTGAGCCTGTTGGGCATCTTCGACAACATTCGCGCCTCGATCACCAGCGGCGGCTCAAAATCCATGTTCCACACCATCGTTCTCCTGAAGTTGACCGCAACCTGCTCTGGGGTATGTGTCGCGGGGTGTTGGTATGTACCATATATACAGGCTCTTATGTGATGAATATGCTGCGATACTGATCAGCCATTGAGGGCACTGCACACGTTTTCGAGCGGCACAGAAAGGCAACAGACGATGTGGTTGATTACTCCCTTTGGTTTCTTCAGTGTGGTGCGCAAGCACACGGACGTCCGGACTGGCACCCTGACCGTGCGGGCGCGGGTCCGCGCCGACCTGGAGCAGCTCCAGGCGCGCTACTTGCCAGAGCTGGGTGCCATCTCGGAGAGCGGTGTCACCGACTACCGCTTCCGGGCATTGGCCCCACAAGCGGCCGTGGCCCAGGCCATGGCCCGCCTGGTGGCTGACCTGGACTACGACAACTTCAAAAATGCCGTGGCTCTGCGCCAGGGCCAGGCTCGGGCCACCCTGTACCACGACGTGTGGTCCGTGCTCTACGAACTGCAGCGCAAGCCGCAGGGTGAGGTTCACCCCAAGCGAGACGATGGTGGCCAACCTGTCCTGATCCGCACGCCAAGCACGCCCTCTACCCAGCGGGCCTGGAAACAACCCGAGCAAATCGCCGCAGTGCTGCCACGCGGCAAGTTGCCGGCGTCACTGCACCGCGTGCCGTTCTTGCCTTGGGTAGACGCCCCAACGGACTCGGAAGGGTGGGAAGCGTTGGTGAACCAGAACAAGATCGCGGAGCCAGTCTTCAAAGTGCCCAGAGGCCTGGCGCCCGCTGCGGGTGTGGTCGTGAAGGAATCCGACGGTCGAATCTGGCTTGTTTGCCCGACCAACCAGTTTGGTGGATATGAGCTCACGTTCCCCAAGGGCCGCCTGGACGGCAAGAGCCCGCAAGCCACGGCGCTGTGTGAGGCCTATGAGGAATCGGGCCTGCGGGTGCGGCTGCTGCGCCACCTAGTGAATGTCCGACGCTCTCAGACCTTCACCCGCTACTACCTGGCCGAACGCGTGGGCGGCTCGCCCGCTGACATGGGCTGGGAAAGCCAGTGTGTGATGTTGGTACCGCTATCAAAGCTGAATGGGCTGAGGCTGAAGGCGCCCGATCTGGCGGTCATTCAAGCGTTGGGCACCTGAATCGACACCCTCAAGAAAAAACCCGGCACGAGGCCGGGCTGAAATCCACGGAGTCGTGGACCCGCTCAGGGAGGTGAAGCGGGGGACGCAAGCGTCCGGCAGGAAATGTAAACGATATTTGACAGTACCTGCGACCTTGGGTTCGCCAGGTCCGACTGGCTATCTGCGGCAAAATCCCAGCCCACACGAATCCAAGTGCACACACTTCACCCCCCCAGAGATCCCAAAATGAACAAGACCGAACTGATCGAAATCCTGGCCGCCAAGAACGAGTTGTCCAAGGCCGCTGCCGGCCGCGTGCTGGACACCCTGCTCGAAACCATCACCACGACGGTGGCCAAGAAGCAGGATGTCGCCCTGATAGGCTTTGGCACCTTCAAGGCCCTCAAGCGCGCCGCCCGCAAGGGCAAAAATCCCCGCACCGGTGAGGCCCTCAAGATCGCCGCCACCACGGTGCCGAAGTTCACCCCGGGCGCCACGTTCAAGGCCGCTGTGGCCAAGAAAAAGTAATACAGCGCATCACCCCGGGCGCCCCTGCCCGCCCGGCGGTCCTTCTCAGGCCTCTTGTGCCTTTGCAGCCACTGGCGTCTTGTCAGGTTGGTTCTTCCACGAGGCCAACTGGTATTCCACTTGGGCCAGCACTTCATTGGCCCGCAGCCAGTGATATGCAAGCTCCTCGTCTGGCTTGAGCGGGAGAATCTCCAGCAGCGGCTGTAAGGCCGCCAAGCAATCGTCCTGGTTGACCTCCTCAGCTTCCAGGCAGGCCCCCAGTCGTTGCAGATGTTGAGCGGCTTGCTCATGGAATCGCTCCAGCGTCACCCCATACACATGGTCTCCCCAGGCCTGAAGGCCGGCGAAGTCATCCACCGGGTAACGCCTGACCCACTCTCTGAGCAAACGCCGATACCCGTCCAGGGACTGCTCATACCCATTGCAGGGCAGCAACGCGATGCCCAGATCCTCCAGCTTCTTGGCAACGCAGCGTGCGGTCACGCCCACGCCTGGATAAGGCTCGACCAGCAGGGTCTCATCGCTGCCAGCGTCGGGGCCCACGTTCTGTGCCCCTGTGGCCACTGCCGGGGGATCGGTTCGAGTGTGATCGGACACCCCGCCAGCATCAAAGCTCTGCTCACTGGCCTGGTTACGGGCCTGGACATCCTTGTCGTGCATCCACCCCATTACCCCAAAGGCGATCCAGGCGGGACCACCAAACAGCAGGAAGAGCATGAAGAGCCCCCCAATCTTGTCTTGGACGCCCCACCTGACGCCCAAGAGCGCGCTGATCGCCCACCCGATCAACAAAACAGCACCCCGAACGCCGCCGCCCTCCTTCGATTGGTCGAGTTGATGCGCGCAGGATGGGCACAGCGTGCGCAATCCCGAGGTCACCCCGTAAGAGCCACCAGGTCGGCTGGACACCCAGGTTCGACTTTGACGGCTGGTGGTGACCTCACGACGGACCCCTTCTCCAGGGGCTATGTAGGCGGCACAGTGGTAACAGGTGGCCATGGTGATGTTTCTCCTTTCGATTTATCGGGTGGGCATGACCCAGATCTCGCCCCAGCCGCCGTGACAGGCGTTGAGCACCGCTTGAACGCGTCCGTTTCGGACCTTGAGCTCACCCCAGCGGTCGATCTCGAAGGCCAGCGTGCGGTGCATTTCCCTGCCGTCACGGTCCACCAGGATGTCGGTGACCCTGACATCCTCCCCACGGCTGTCCACCTCAACGTCCAGATGCGCGTGCTCCGCGCTCATGCTGGCGAGCTTGGCCAGGATCACGTTGCTCAGGGGAAGCAAGCGGCCATCGCGGCTCCTGCAGTCGATGTTGAAAGACGCCACCGAATGCCGAGCCAGATCGGTTTTGTAGTGAATGCGGTGGCCGAACTGGCGTCGCAAGTCCAGGGCGTACGCCGAGTGACCGGGAAACAGTTCTTCCAGAGACACCGGGCGGCCTCCACTGCTCTGCGCTGACTCGCGCAAACTGAACTGGGTGTAGTGGGACAGCCAGTGCCTGGCGTCTTCGCGCAGCCCTTCGACGCGACTGGCGGTTTCTGCCTTATCAAAACGCTCCAGAAACACCCGGCAGTTCATCAGCGCTTCGTCCATCGCCGCGCGCCCCTCTTCAGCGTCCGCGAAGCTGCCGCCTTCGGTGCGCCCACGCATGCAACTGATGAGCCAGCGGGCGATGTCTTCGGGGGTGGGCGCGGGCGTCATGGCAGACACCGCCAATCGAGCCGGCGCCTGGCTTCCCCCGAAATCAATGCAGGCGCTGAGCAGAAGTGCCGCCATCAAGGAGACAAGCAGCGGGATCCCCGACCGGGAGGTTGCCAAGGAGAAGTCAGTGGGTCGTTGCATGTTCACGAAGCGGTGGTTCACAGGGTCGTGATATGTACCATATAAGCTGGCTCATAAGTGACCAAAAACGACTCAAAAAATCACTCAAAACCAAACAGCAAGGGAAGACGGAACGGGCCCTACCGCTCTCGCCGTTGTGTCTTGAGCAACGCACCTACCAGGCGCAACGCCAACCGCCTGTGGGTGGGATCCAGTCGGCTGAACTCGACCAGCATCTGGCTGGATGCGCAAAGGTCCGCTGGTGTGACCACCTGCTCCTGCTGAGAGGGCACGCTGACCCGGCGGGTCTGAGGTGAGCGGCGGTAGGTCATATGGAACTGATGGGCGGTTGACTGGTGACTGCCACCAGAACTTCTTGCAGCTCCATTTTGTACCATATAAGCAGGTGTGCAAATGGTGCCCAACGGGGAAATTCCCCGTGCATGAAAAGCACCAAGAACACCGATCTCATGAAGGCCTTCGCGGCCGAGCTGCGCGCGCGCCGCCTGGAGCTGGGGGTATCACAGGAAGAACTGGGCCACCTGTGCGACGTAAATCGCACCTTCGTGGCCAAGATCGAGTTGGCGCAGAACCAGCCCACCCTGACGGTGCTGCTCAAGCTAGCTGGGGGGTTGCAGGTGGAGTTGCCCGAGTTGATGCGCCACACGCTCAAGCGCTATGAGACCGAGAAGCGAGTCTCACGCCGGACAAAACGTGCTGCCGCTCAGGCAGACTGAGGGACGTTGGTCCGCACTTGTACCCAAAGGCCGGAACCAAGCCTGTGGGTATCTTCAGGGACAACGCTCGCAAGCCGCAGCGGCTTTGAGCTGGCGGCCGTCGCTCAAAATTTAACCACCCCGAACATCCCTACCTACACAAGGCGCCTACAGGGCAATCGCGCTATAGATTGCGACCAGAGCGAGGGCAGATGCGACGAGCGGCGTTGATCAGGATGTCATCATGGCCGCTTTCTGCCATCGCTGTACTTAGCATACTCAAAATCGTGAAACGTTAAGTGTGACGCTCAAACAGGAATGACGCATGGTTGCGCTGCTCAGTTCCAGGGTATAGGGTGCAGCGACGGCAAAACTGGTGATCAGAACCAACGTGTTGTTGCGTGAAACCGATCGTCTCAATTTCATCCAAGCCTTGGCCGACGCGGCAAGGTTTCGATGAACTCTGACCCCACAACTGACAAAGCGCAACAAGTGGTCGTCTGCCGCACTTGCGAAGGGCACTACCGCCAGACCAAAGAGCGGGTGGCGGCGAAGGCTCAACTGGTGCAACACAAACCCGCCGCCTGATCCAGTCAGCAATCGGTCGGCGCTTGATGCGGCAAGGCTGTCATCAAGCTGCCGGCCAACTCGCGTACTATTTGGGTGCTGCTTTCGGCACCCATCTTGCGCACTATGTTGGCGCGGTGAACATCCACCGTCTTGGGGCTGATGCCCAGACCACGCGCTATCTCCTTGCTAGTTTGACCGACCAACATGGCCTGCAGCACCTCGGCCTCCCGCGGCGACAGGCTGGCCAGGCGGCGCTGCAGCGACAGGCTTTGTTGCCGTTGGGCAAAACGCGTGCTAGAGAGGCGCATGGACTTACGCACGCTGGCCAAGAAGCGCTCCGGGTTGAACGGCTTTTGCACAAAGTCCACCGCGCCTGCCTGCATGGCATGCACCGCCGCCGAAACGTCGCCGTGGGCGGTCAGAAAAATCAGCGGCATGTCGCACCCGGCCTCGCTCAGGCGCTGCTGCAACTCCAGGCCACTCATTTCGGGCATGCGCAAATCGACCACGGCACAAGCAGCACCCGGGTGCTGCCGCGCAGCCGCCAAAAACGCTTGCGGGGATGCGAATGCACGCGAGGGAATTTTGACCGACTCCAGCAGCCAGCTCAGGCCATCGGTGACACCCACATCGTCATCGACCAAAAACACCAGCACATCCGAATCGACCGCGCTCATGAAACTGAAACCTCCGGCAGGCTGAACTGGAAACGCGCGCCGCCGCCCCGGCGCCGAGTGTGGCGCAGGCTGCCGCCGTGCGACTCGACCAGGGTGCGGCTGATCATCAGCCCCATGCCCAGGCCCTTGGGCTTGGTGCTCACGTAGGGGTCGAACAGCCGTTGGTGCAGCGCCGGCAGCACACCCGGGCCATTGTCGGCCACGGTGCAGGTCAGCCGCCCCGAAGCGCCGCGGGCCACGCTGATGTCGATCAAGCGGGGCCGGTTGTCCTGGCCCTGCAAAGCCTCAATGGCGTTCATGACCAGGTTGACCAGCACCTGCTGGATTTCAACCTGGTGGCAATGGGCCGGCGGCAAGGGCTGGCCCCGCAAGCGGGTGCGCACTCGCACCCCGCCCTGGCGCAGCGGCAGCTCCAACAGCCTCAGTGTGGCGTTCAGCAGTTGCGCCAGATCCACCGCTTGCAATGCCGGCTCGTGGCGCGACACGAAGCCGCGCACATGGCCAATGATCTGCCCGGCCTGGTCCAGATGGGCCATGGCCTTGTCCAGAGCCTGTGCGATGTCAGGGCGCTGCGCCAGCTCGCTTGCCAGGCGGTGGCGTATGCCGGTGAGGTAGCTTTGGCAGGCGTTCAGGGGCTGGCCCAGCTCGTGTGCCAGCGCCGAGCTCATCTGCCCCATGAGCGACAGCCGAGCGGCATGAGCCAGCTCCTGCTGCTGCCGGTGTTCGCGCTCGCGCGCCAGCCGCTGGTCGGTCACATCGGAAAGGGTGAACACCGCACCCATGCCCCGGGTGGACAAAGCCATGGCGACGCCGGCGATGTCCCTCCAGCCACCGCCACCGGCCAGCCAGCGCAGCTCAAACTGCTGGGGCCGCGAACTGCGGCCTTGGTGGAGGCGGCGCAGGGTGTCGGCCAGCGCGACGGGCTGTCCGTCGGCGTCTTGCGCGCGCGTGGAATCGTTAAGCAGCGCGAGCAAGCCTACCCGCGACGGCGCACCCAGCGTCTGCTGCAGGGTGCGGTTGACCTCCACCACCTCGCCGGCCGCGTTGGTCACCAACACGCCCAGCGGCAGGTGGCTGAACAATGTGCGGTATTTGTCCAGGCTTTCGGCCGAAAGCGCCTGCGCCGCGCGCAAGCTCTCGTTGTTTTGGCGCAGGTGCCGGGTGCGTTGCAGCACGGTCTGCTCCAGGTGCTGATTGACGCGGCGCAAGGCGTCCTCCGCACGTTTTTTGTCGCTCAGGTCTTGCACCACCCACACCGACATCGCATCGGACCGGCCGGGCTCGACCACACGTCCGGAGATCCGGCACCAGATCTGGCTGCCGTCCTTGCACACCTGCGCGTGTTCGTGGGTGTAGAACGCGTGCTGCATGAACCGGTTGTAGGCCTGGCCCACCTCCTCATAGTCGGCCTGCGACACATAGAGGCAGCGCACCGACTGGCCGTCGAGCTCGCCCGGCGCATAACCCAGCATCTCGGCCATGCGCGCATTGGTCCAGACAAAACGCCGCTGCCGCAGCGTGGCGATACCCACGATGGTGTTGTCCAGCACCATGCGCCAGGGTGCATCGGTGCCTGCCGATGCGACCATAGAGACGGTGCCAGAAAGGCGCTTGCGAGTGTGCGGTTCCATGCGCGGCCAGCTTACACCAGCGCTTTCGGACACCGCGAATGTTGCAGTGCACTAGGTAGTTTGCCTAGCCACTAGGGAATCGGTCCCGATGCCATTGGCGCCGCCCTTGCCTACATTGGGCCCGGTCACATCCACACCGATTCCCCCCAACAATGGCCTCATCGACGATCTACTGGAACGAAGCGCTCGAAACCCAGCCCTGGGACGCACTGGAGCGCTGGCAGGCCGGGCAAATTGCTGCTGCGCTGCCCGGCCTGCGCCAGCGCTCGGCCCTGTACGCCGACCTGCACGCCGGCGTGCCTACCGACGTGCCGCTGCGCTCCCTGGCCGATCTGCAAGCCCTGCCCTTCACCCTCAAATCCCAGATCCGGCAGGCGCAAGATGCGGCCAACGACGCCCAGCCCCTGGGATACAACCAGGCAGCCGACACCGCGGACATCGTGCAATGCATCAGTTCATCGGGAACCACCGGGCAACCGCTGTACTACGGCCTGACACAGGCCGATGTGGAGCGATTCACCGATGCCATCGCCCACACCTGGTTCACCGCCGGCCTGCGCCCCGGTGACGTGGTGGCCCACCTCGTGGGCCTGCCCATGGTGGCCGGCGGCCTGCCCTACGCCGACGGCTTCCGTCGCGTGGGGGCCACGCTGTGCTGGCTGGGCGGCTTCCCAACCGAACGCATCCTGCGCGAAATGCGCCGCCTGCGCGTCAGCGCCCTGCTGGCCACCACCTCGTTCGGGCTCTACCTGGCCAACCAGTGGGACGAGGTGGGGCGGCAGACAGGTATCCCCTCGGCCTTGCGCCTGGTGATGTGTGGCGGCGAACCCGGCCTGAACCAGCCCGAGATTCGCAGCCGCATGCGTCAGGGCCTGGGCATTTCCCAGCTGCGCGAAACCATGGGCCTGGGCGATGTGATTTCGGGCATGTGGTCCGAATGCGAGGCCGAGGATGGCATGCATTTCAACGCCCAGCGCTACGTGGCCATCGAACTGATCGACCCTGCCACTGGCGAACAGAAGCCCTGGCGTGAAGGCGACACTGGCGAAATTGTCTACACCGCTTTCGCGCGCGATGCCACGCCGGTGGTGCGCTACCGCTCGCGCGACCACGCGCTTGTGGTGGGCACCCGCTGCTCCTGTGGCCGCACCAGCCCACGCATACGTTGCATTGGGCGCACCGACGACATGCTCATTTACAAGGGCATGAACGTTTTCCCCACCGCCATCCGCGACCTGGTGGCACGACGCTTCGCGGGCCGCGTCGAGCCCATGCTGCGGCTGTGGAAAGAACGCGCCGACCAGGTGCGATTCGACGACCCCATTGCCCTGGATGTGGAAACCTGCTCGGCGCACGACGAGGCGCAGGCGCAGCAGCTCGCGCGCGCCATCGAAGACGAAGTCCGCGCCCAGTTGCAGGTGCGCGTGTCAGTGCAGGCCCTGCCACCTGGCAGCCTGCCCAAAAGCGCCTACAAAACCTCTTTGCTGGCGGTGCGCGAAACCCGAGACGCCTCGCCCTCCACACCATGAAATTCGAACGCGCCGCCCTGAGCCTGCCCCACCTGTGGTCATCGCCCTTTGTGCGATGGCAAGGGGCGCTGGCCGACATCAGCAGCATCGACCTGGCCTGCGTCGTCACCACCGACGCGCTCAAGGCACGTGGCGTAGACCCAGCCATGGTGGATCGCCTGGTGTTGGGCAGCACCGTGCCCCAGGCGAAAACCTTTTACGCCGCCCCTTGGCTGGCCGCGCGCCTGGGCATGCCCGGCATCAGCGGGCCACTGATCGCACAGGCCTGCGCCACCTCGGTGGTGGCCCTGACGCTGGCCGCCTGCGCGGTGGAGATGGATGCGCAGGCTACCCCGCTGCTGGTGGTGAGCGACCGCACCAGCAACGGCCCGCTGCTGGTCTACCCGCAGACGGCGGGCCAGGGCGGCGCACCCCAGACCGAACACTGGGTGCTGGACAACTTTGCCGCCGACCCAAACACCGGGCAGGCGATGATCGCCACCGCCGAAACCACGGCGCGCGATGGCGCCATGGGCCGTGCTGAACTCGACGACCTGTCCCTGCTGCGCTGGCAGCAGTACCAACACGCGCTGGCCGATGATCGCCGCTTCCAGCGCCAGTACATGGTGCCGGTGCGGCTCACCCAAAGCCGCAAAGTCGTCTCGGTGGAGGCCGATGAAGGCGTGCACGCCTACAGCGCCGAGGGCCTTGCCGCGCTGCGCCCGGTGGTACCCAACGGCGTGGTCACATTTGGTGGCCAGACGCACCCGGCCGATGGCTGCGCGGGTGCGCTGGTCTGTGACATGCGCCGCGCCAAGGCCCTGTCGGGCGGACAAGGCGTGGTACGCCTGCTGGCGATGGGCCAGGCGCGTGCCGCACCGGCCGAGATGCCCAAGGCGGCCACCACCGCCGCACAAAACGCGCTCGCGCTGGCTGGGCTGAGCATCGCCGACGTGCGCTACGTGGTCAGCCACAACCCCTTTGCCGTCAACGACCTGTGGTTCGCCCGCCAGACCGGCTTTCCGCTGGAACGCATGAACCCTTTCGGCTGCAGCCTCATCTACGGCCACCCCCAAGGCCCCACTGGGCTGCGCGGAATCGCCGAACTGGCCTGGGCACTGCGCCAAGCAGGCGGCGGAATTGGTCTGTTCACAGGCTGTGCAGCCGGCGACACCGGCGCCGCAGTCGTGCTGCGAGTTGATTAATACCCCCCTCACCCCCACCCAACCACTGGAGAAGCTGTCGTGTCCCTCAACCGCCGTGACCTTTTGCTGGGCGCATGCGCCGCACCCCTGCTCGCCCACCCGCTGTCGGCGCTGGCCCAATCCCTGGACCTGGCCAAAATCATCGTCGGCTTCCCTGCCGGGGGTGGCGTCGATTTGGTCGCCCGCCGCGTGGCAGAAAAGCTGCGCCCGGCCTATGCAAAGGCGGTGGTGGTAGACAACCGCCCTGGCGCGGGTGGCCAGATTGCGGTGTCGGCCGTCAAGGCTGCGCCCGCCGACGGCTCGTCCCTGCTGCTCACGCCCATGACCATCCTGGCCATCTACCCCCACACCTACAAGAAGCTGCCCTATGACCCGGTGGCCGACCTGGTGCCGGTGTCGCGTGTGGTGAGCTTCGGTTTCGGTGTGGCGGTGGGCCCATCCGTGCCCGCCAGCGTCACCACAGTGCCCGAGCTGATGGCCTGGTTCCGGGCCAACCCTGGCCAGGCCAATTACGGCACGGCTGCGGCGGGCTCCACAATGAACTTCATTGGCGACCTGCTGGCCCGCGCCGCCAAAACAGAGGTGCGCCATGTGCCCTACCGCGGCAGCCAGTTGGCCATCCAGGACATGATGGGCGGTCAGGTGCCCGCCGTAGTGGCGCCGCTGGGCGAGCTCACGCCCCACCTCAAGGGCGACCGCGCCCGCCTGCTAGCCACCACGGGGGCCAGCCGCAGCCGCTTCTTCCCGCAAACCCCCACCTTGGGTGAGCAGGGCTTTGCCGAGATGGACCTGACCGAATGGCACGGCCTGTTTGCGCCCGCCAACACCCCGGCCGACACGGTGTCGCGGCTCAACAGTGCGGTCCGCGCCGCGTTGGCACAGGCCGACGTGGTCGAGGCCCTGGCGGCCCAGTCCTTCGAGGTGGCCCCCACCTCGCCCGCCGAACTGCGCAGCCTGCTGGCCCGCGACACGCAGCTGTGGGGCAGGCTCGTAACGTCCACTGGCTTCAAGCCTGAGGGCTGAACACAACGCTGTCGTGGTTGGTATGAGCGGGTGGACAAAACTGAGTTCGGGGAGCCGCCCCAGTCACACTGGCGTTGCACCGCCGGTGGTCCACCACCCACTGGGGATCAGGATTGAGCACTGCGTTTGATCGGCAGCAAATCACTCTGAAGGTATCGCTGGACTATGTACCGCGGTACTCAGACACTGTGCGTCCCTTGGCCCTCTGACAACACATTGCCCCATGGATTGGTTCACCCGCCTCACCGGATTTCGCGAAACGTCCTACGCTGAAACCCAGGCCCGCTTGGAGGTGGACGGCAGCACCTTGCGCTCCACCGTCAACGGCAAAAGCTACGGCATCGGGCAATTCCAGATGCCATCGCTGGGTGAACTGCGACAGCAGGTAGCCGCAGGGTCAGGCCACACTGGTCGCCTGCGGGTGAGCATCGTCACCGGCGATGTCCGGCAAATGCACCAGCGCCCGGAGTTCGCAGGCGCCCTCTTCCAGGTGGCCAGTCAGTTCAACTTCCTGGAGATGGTGGGCCCCAGCGTTTCGCCGGAAGACGGGGTGACACGCTACGAGCACGACCGCACCCAGGGCCCGGCCTGCGCGATGGCAGCAGGTGCTGCCACGATTTACCGCAACTACCTCGTTCCAGTGGGCGAACACATTGGGCAGACAGCAGACCGCCAACTCGATGGACTGCGTGATCTGGGGGAACACCTGAGCCAGGTCCTGGGCTGTGCGGTGCCGGACCTGTGGGACATGCGCAATGGCTATGCGCAGGCCTCCCTGCGCGGATTGCAGCTCATATCTGACCACTTGGCGCAGATAAGCGCTCAGCAACGGGATAAGCTTGGCGGGCTGCTGCGCATCGGGCTGCACCAGGACGTCGAAGTCACCGACAGTCCCAATCTCCCCGGGCCTTTGGTCAGTCAGGCGTTCTGCTCGGCGCTGCCGGTTGCCTATGGGCGGGTGGCGGCGGCGCACTGGGAGGCATTTGCCCGCTTGGTTCTGGAGTCGGCCTATGAGGCCACCTTGCTGGCTGGGGTGTTGAATGCCCGACGAGGCGCCTCCAACGTGGTGCTGCTGACTTCGCTGGGTGGTGGGGCGTTTGGCAATGCACCACAGTGGATTCACGATGCCATGGTCCGTGCACTGAATCTTGCTTCAAGCCACAACCTGGATGTGCGACTGGTGAGTTATGGGCCACCCACCGACGCCCTGCGAGCACTGGTTCGATGAATACCTTGGCGCTTCAGACATCAAGTGACCATATGCCACTCAATGATCATTCCTTTTTGACTGGCGCCCCAAGCTCCACCCGGTCCCGCGCATGCCGAGCCAGACATCCGATTTGAGGCTTGCAGCCACTTCGCCTGCGCTTGGGCCATCAGCCCTTCCCCGGGCAATCAACGCTAGCCGGCACTGCGGCGCCACCAGCTACCGGACCATCATCGCTCGGGACATCCATGGAGGAATGAAGCCCAATGGACGCTATGCCTGCACGGGTTGCAGGCGCGAGTTCACTCGGCTTGACGAATGGCGAAGCTCTACAGAGATGCGGGCTTCGGATGGGTAAGCTGCCGGGTCAGCTCCACCCGCAGCGCGACGAAGCTGGTCTTCCAGTGGTGATCCACTCGCCCAGCACCCCATCGACTCAACGCGCCTGGAAACAGCCCACCCAGATCGCCGCTGTCGCGCCGGGCGGGAAACTACCTCCATCCTTGCACCGGGTGCCCTTTCTCTCATGGACGGACGCTCCTCTGTCAGCGCCCGGCTGGGAAGCCCTGGCGGGTGCGACCCGAGTGGACGAGCCGGCGTTCAAAGCACCCATGGGACTGCTACCAGCCGCAGGGGTGGTCATTCTGGAACCGGATGGGCGGGTCTGGGTGGTTTGCCCCACAAACCAGTTCGGTGGTCATGCGGTGACCTTCCCCAAGGGCAGGCCCGACGGCAAGAGCTTGCAGGCCACTGCCTTGTGCGAGGCCTACGAGGAATCTGGTTTACAGGTGCCCCTGATCAGGCACCTGGTCGATGTGCGCCGCACCCAGACCTTCACCCGCTACTACCTCGCGGAGCGAATCGGTGGGTCACCTGCGGACATGGGCTGGGAGAGCCAGGGTGTAATGCTGGTGCCCAGGGAATTGCTCGATTCGCTGGATCTGGCGCCAGCAGACCGGCAGGTGGCGCTGGCCATAGGGAGTCAGGCCCAACCTTGACCGTTCAAATCAGATCGCTCAACCGTCATTGGCGGGCTGTTCTTACCAGGCTAGGGTGAATCAGCAGCAAACGGCCTGTGCACAATTGCGACCGCACTGTTGCATCAACCCAAGGATGGAGAACCTCACATGAACAAAAAAGACCTGATCGAAACCATCGCCTCCAAGAACGACCTGTCGAAGGCCGCCGCTTCACGCGCGCTGGACACGCTGCTGGAAACCATCACCACGGCTGTGGCTAAGAAGCAGGACGTCACCCTGATCGGCTTTGGCACCTTCAAGGCCGTCAAGCGCGCCGCGCGCAAGGGCAAGAACCCGCGCACCGGCGAAGCGCTCAAAATCGCAGCCACCACGGTGCCAAAGTTCACGCCAGGTGCAAGCTTCAAGGCGGCTGTGGCAAAGAAGAAGTAAGCGAGGCTGGCTGTCACCCTCAGGTGGTTTGAAGATCGGCTGAGAAGACTCCTCACTTAATCTCATCCAGTGATTTCTTGCCGCCTGTTTGGCGATACCGCAAGTCATGGCGCTCTATCGGAACATGACACGCGAGGATCAGATGCCTGGTCTCGTGCAGGGAACAGGTGTTCACGAAACCGGATATTCGTCCAATCTCTTGCTTCAGGGTGATGGCCTGCCATGCGCCAGAGATAGTCCGCATGCCGCTCGCCAATTGGCCCGTGAAGGAAAGTCGGGGGAAGCTTTACACCCCTCGAAACGCAGGTTTCCGCTTCTCCAGAAATGCCTTGCAGCCTTCATGCGCATCGCCCGTGTCAAGCAGCAGGCTGATGGTGGCCATTTCATGGTTTAGCGCGGCCGGCAGCGCCATGTCGGCGCCGTGCACCATGCTGGTCTTGAGCATACGCAGCGCCCAGGGCGATTTCTCGGCGATGCGCTGCGCAAGCGCCATGGCTTCGGGCAACAAGCGCTCTCGCGGCAGCACGCGGTTGACCAGCCCCATCTGCACGGCTTCCTGCGCCGAGATGAAGTCGCCGGTGAACATCAGCATCTTGGCCTGACACAGGGATATCTGGCGCATCAGGCGCTGCGATCCACCACCGCCCGGGAACAGGCCCAACTTGATTTCAGGCAAGCCCAGCTGGGCGTCGTCGGCCACCAGACGCAAGTCGGTGGTCAACAGGAACTCGGTGCCACCACCCAAAGCCCAGCCGTTGACGGCCGCGATGGTGGGCTTGTGGCATTCCTCGAATCGCCGGAACACGCGGTGCAGCGGCACGGCAAAGTCTTTGTAGTGCGCGAGTGCGTCGCGGCTCTCCAGGTCCGCGATGTTGCCGCCCGCGACGAACACGCGGCTCTCGCCACCGGTGATCAGCAGCACCCGCACCTGCTCGTCGTCCTCCAGGGTTTGCAGGGCGCGCTCCATGGCACGCACCATGGGCAGGTCCAGGGTGTTCATCTGCTCGGGGCGGTTGAACGTCATCACCCCCACCGAGCCTTCGCGGCGCACGAGCACGTGTTCGTCTGACATAGTTTGTGGTCCGGGTTCAGGCCGAGGCCTGTCGTTTCTTGAGGGCGCGCAGGTCCAGCATGCCGGGGGCCTGGCGGGGGTCGGTGCCGGCGGCGAACAGCTGGTGCTTCTGCACCTTCTGCGTGCCGGTAGTGGGGATCTCGTCGGTGAACCAGAGCCAGCCCGGCACCTTGAAGTAGGACAGCGACTCGCGGCAGTGCGCCAGCAGCGCCTGCGCCAGCGGATCGCTGGCCAGGGCTTGGGCCTCGTGGCCAGGCTTGAGCACGACGCAGGCCAGCACCTCTTCTTCGCGCACCTCGTCGCGCACCGGCAGCACGGCGGCCTGGGCCACGGCGGGGTGGCTTTGCAGCACCGCCTCCACCTCGGCCGCCGCGATGTTTTCGCCCGAACGGCGGATGATGTTCTTGCGCCGCTCCAGAAAATGCAGCACGCCTTCGGCGTCGCGTGCGACCACATCGCCGGTGTGGAACCAGCCGCCGGCCCAGGCCTGTTCGGTGGCGGACTCGTCATCGAGGTAGCCGCTGAAACAGTCCTTGCGTGGGGTGGCGGCCGAGTGGCGCACCAGCATCTGGCCCGGCGTGCCATCGGGCACGTCCTCATCGGCATCGTCCACCACGCGCACCTCCAGGCCTGGCTGTGGGCGGCCGATGGCCCTTGTGCCCACCCGGCGTGGCGCGTCGGCGTCAAAGATGGCGCGCACCATCTCGGTCATGCCCCAGATTTCAATCAAGGGGTAGCCGAAGCGCTCCTCGAACTCGGCATGGCGCTGTGGGTCCACGCCCGCACCGATGGCAAAACGCACCTGGTGCGCGCGCTCCAGCGGGTGCGGTGGCTGGTTGAGCAGCATGGGCACCACAACGCCCAGGTAGTGCACGACGGTGGCACGCGATTCGTGCACCTCGGTGAACCACCGACTGGGCTGGAAGCGGTCGGTCTGCACCTGGCAATTGCCCTTGAGCAAGGCGCAGAAAAAGGAAAAGATCAGCGAATTGACGTGGAACACCGGCAGCGGGTTGTAGATGCGCTCGCACGCCTCACCAAAGGTGGCCAGGCCGCTGCGCTGTGCGTACCACTGGCCGGCCGCCAGTTCGTAGCGGTGCGACAGCAGGCAGCCCTTGGGCCGGCCGGTGGTGCCCGAGGTGTAGAGCACGCTGGCGATGTCGTCGGCGCGCACCGCTCGCGGCTCGGCCGCGCGGGCGGGTGCGGGCAGCGGTCCGATGGCCTCGAGCGACCGCAGGGCCGGGCGCTGGGGCGTGTGATCCAAGGCCGCCCGCAGCAGCGGCATGAGGCTGTCCACCGCGATCACCAGGTCCAGCTTCGCATGGCCCACCACATAAGCCATCTCGGCCGGGCGGTGGTCTGGGTTGAGTGGCACACAACACACGCCCAGCGCGTTCATGGCCAACTTGTGCACGAAGTGCTCAAGCCGGTTCTCCAGCAGCAAGCCCACCCGATGGCCCACGCCGTAGCCCGCCCGCGCGTAGGCTTCGCCCAGCGTGGCCACCTGCCCTGCCACCTGGGCGTAGGTCCATTCCAGGCCCTGGGGCGCGTAGGCGCGCTGCGGGTTGGCCGGCACGGCCAGCAGGGGCAGCTCGCCCCAGCGGCGGGCGGCCTCGTCCAGCACCTCGCCCAGGGTGGCAGCTTCGTGGGGAATCAGCATGACCGCTCCTGGGACTTCAGAGGCGCAGCACGCCGTAGCCTTCTTGGCCAAAGGGCGCGTTGAGCGAGGCGATGATGGCCATGCCCAGCGCGTTGCGGGTGTCCACCGGATCGAGGATACCGTCGTCCCACATTTCCGAGGTGGAGTGGTAGGCATCGCTTTCGGCCTGGAAGCTCTCCAGCACCGGCTGACGGATGGCGTCGATCTGTTCAGCGCTGAGCTGCTCGCCGCTGCGCTGCAGCTGGCGGATCTTGACGTCGGCCAGGGTGTTGGCCGCCTGCTCGGCGCCCATCACCGCGATCTGCGACTGCGGCCACATCCACAGGAAACGGCCATCGAAGGCGCGCCCGCACATGCCGTAGTTGCCGGCACCGAAGGAGCCGCCGACGATGACGGTGAACTTGGGCACCGAACAGCCCACCTGCGTCATGATCATCTTGGCACCGTCTTTGGTGATGCCGCGCTCTTCGTACTCGCGGCCCACCATGTAGCCGGTGATGTTCTGCAGGAAAACCAGCGGTGTGCGGTCGCGGTCGCACAGGCGCATGAAGTGGGCGGCCTTGAGCGAGCTGTCGTTGAACAACACGCCGTTGTTGGCCAGGATACCGACCTTGCAGCCCCAGATGCGCGCGAAGCCACAGACCAGCGAGGTGCCGTAGCCCGGCTGGTACTCGTGGAAGTGGCTGCCATCGACGATGCGGGCGATCACCTCGCGCATGTCGAAACCGGTTTTCCAGTCGGTGGGGATGATGCCGTACAGCTCCTTCGGGTCGTACTGGGGCGGCTCGGGGTCGATTCGGTCGATGCGCTGCTTTTGCGCCGGCGTGGTCTGGGCAAAGATGTCGCGCGCGATGGCAAAGGCATGTGCCTCGTCGTCGGCCGCATAGTCGCAGGTGCCCGAAACGGTGGTGTGCATGTCGGCCCCGCCCAGGGCCTCGGCGCTGACCACCTCACCGGTGGCCGCCTTCACCAGCGGTGGCCCGCCCAGGAACACGCCGCCGTTGCCGCGCACGATCACGCTGTAATCACACAACGCCGGGATGTAGGCACCACCTGCGGTGCAGTGGCCCAGCACCACCGCGATCTGCGGCACGCCCATCTTGGACAGCGTGCACTGGTTGCGGAAGATGCGCCCGGCCGTGTAGCGGTCGGGGAAAAGATCGGCCTGCAGCGGCAGGAAGCCGCCCGCGCTGTCGCACAGGTGGATGACGGGCAGGCGGTTCTCGATCGCGACGTCCAGGGTGCGAACGATCTTCTTGACCGACAGCGGGTACCAGGCGCCGCCCTTGATGCTGGGGTCGTCGGCGTGGATCACCACCTCGCGGCCGTGGATGATGCCGATGCCCGAGACCTGGCCGGCGCCGTGCACGTCGCCGCCATAGGCCTTGTTGGCGGCCAGGGCGCCGATCTCCAGAAAGGGCGTGCCCGGGTCCAGCAGCAGGTCCAGGCGCTCGCGCACGGTGAGCTTCTTGTGTTTGTGCAGGCGGTCGATGTCGCGCTGCGGGCGCTCGTGGCGCGCGGTGTTCAGGCGTTCGCGCAGCTGGGCCACGCGCTGCTCCATCGCAGCGAAGTTCTGGCGGTAGCTGTCGCTGCTGGTGTCCAGCCGGCTCTGGATGCGGCTCATGTGGGGGTCTCCTCGGGGCGAACGCGGGCCAGCACGGCACCGCGCTGGAAGGTCTGTCCGGGCTGGAAAGGCAGGTCCTCCAGCGTGCCGCGCTGCGGCGCTTCGATGGTCATTTGCAGTTTCATGCTCTCGATGACCAACAGGGCCTCGCCGGCCGCCACCTGGGCACCGGGCTGGGCGATCCAACTCACCACCACGCCCGGCATGGGCGCGGCCGCACTGCCCTGGCCGGCACCACCCCCGCCGCCGCCACTGCGCGTGGGGTCCACACGTTCGATGGCGCAGGCGCGGCCGTTCAGCTGCAGGTACACGGTGTCACCGTGGGCCACCACGCGCACGTGGACCGGGCGGGTGCCAGCCTGGGCAACGAAGTGGCTGTTGTCCAGCGCGCGCACCGGCACCTCGGTGCCGTCCACGCGCAGGTGGTCACCGCGCTTGAGCACCTGATAGCGCCGGGCGGTATCGGATCGGAAGACGTAGGTCGTCATGGGGCCTCTCTGGCGGGGGGTGTCGGGTTCAGTTGCGCCATGCGCCCATGGCGGCGAAGACCTCGGGCAAGGCGCTCGCGTGGCTGTCCTGGCTGGTGGCGCCGGCCACGGCCAGCAGCGCCTGGCGCTCCTCGTCGGTCCAGTCGCGCGGGCGCAGCTCGGCCTTGTGGCGCTCCAGGAATCCGGTGTCGGTGGCGCCGGCCTGGAAAGCGGGATGGGCCAGCACGCGACCGAGGAAGTCGGTGTTGAGGGTCACGCCCAGCATCAGCGTGTCCTGCAGGGCCTCACGCAGGCGGGCAATAGTCAGCGCGCGGGTGGCGCCGTGAGCGATCAGCTTGGCCAGCATGGAGTCGAAGTCGGCGCTCACCCGGGCGCCCTGGGTCACGCCGTTGTCGAAGCGTATGCCTGGACCTTGGGGTTCGCCCAGCAGCAGCACTTGGCCGGTGTCGGGTACGAAGCCGGCGTCGGCATCCTCGGCCAGCACCCGGCATTCGATGGCGCTGCCGTGCCAGCGAACCTCGTCTTGTTTCAACGGCAGGCGCTCGCCCTGAGCCACGCGCAGCTGCCACTCCACCAAGTCGAGGCCAGTCACCATCTCGGTCACCGGGTGTTCCACCTGCAGGCGGGTGTTCATCTCCAGGAAATAGAAGGCGCCATCTGGGGCAACGATGCACTCCACCGTGCCGGCGTTGACGTAGCCCGCCGCGCTGGCCAGGCGCACGGCCGCACCGCAGATGCGCTCGCGCAGTTCGGGCGACAGGGTGGGCGCGGGGCTCTCCTCGATCAGCTTCTGGAAGCGACGCTGGATTGAACACTCACGCTCGCCCAGGTGGATGAGTTGGCCGTGGCTGTCGCCAAACACCTGCACCTCGATGTGGCGCGGCTGCTCGACAAAACGTTCGGCCAGCAGGCGGCCGTCGCCGAAGTAGCGCTGGCTCTCGGCCCGTGCGATGGCAATGGCCTGGGGCAGTGCTGCGGCCTCGCGCACGATCTGCATGCCCTTGCCACCGCCGCCGGCCGCGCCCTTGATGAGCAGGGGGAAACCAATGGCCGCCGCGCGTTCGGCGAAGTGCTGGGGGTCGTCCGCCTCGTCGGCCGAGGGGGTGACCGGCACCTGGTGCTTCTGTGCGAACTGGCGCGCGGTGATCTTGTCGCCCATCAGCTCGATGACCTCGGCCGGCGGGCCCACGAAGGTCAGGCCGGCCTGGGCGACGGCGCGGGCGAAACCCGCGTTTTCAGAGAGGAAACCGTAGCCGGGGTGGATGGCGTCGCAGCCGCTGGCGATGGCGGCGCGTATGAGGGCGGGGCCGTCGAGCCAGGCCGAGACGGGGGGCTCGCCGTGCAGCTCAATGGTCTCGTCGGCGGCCTTGAGAGCCGGGCCGTGACGGTCCTTGGCGTGCCAGGGCACCACGGTGTCTATGCCCATTCGCCGCGCGGTGCGGGCGATGCGCAGCGCGATTTCGGCGCGGTTGGCGATGAACAGCTTGCGGATGGTCATGGGGGTGATTTCCTGCGGGTTCGGGCTGGCGCCGTGCCAGCCTTCGGTTGCGGAGGTGGGGTGTCGGGCGAGGCCATCAGCGCGTCCTCGATCTGGTCCAGGCGCACGCGCACCTCGTCCAGCACCTGGCCTATGTGGCTGCGTGCCGAGGAGGCCACCACCGGCGAGTGGGCGCGGCCATCGGGCAGCAGCGGGCCCAGCACCATGGCGGTGTAGCGGTCGGCCATGGCCTCCACGTCCACCGAGCCACGGCCAAACAGCGTGCCCCACATGCGGTGCTCGATGCCGCCGTAGACCATGGAACGCAGCAGCTCCACGTCGGTGTCGGCGTGCAGCTCGCCGTCGGCGATGCCCTCTTCCACCGTCCGGATCAGGAAGGCGGTGTAGCGAACGTGCAGGTCGTGCAGCACCGACTGGAAGTACTCGGGGCCGGTCCGTACCTCGTGCAGCACCAGGCGCGAAAGGTTGGGCTCTTCCACGTAGACGCGCAGGTGGCGCCAGATCAGGAAGCGCATGCGGCTGCGCACGCCGTGCAGGCGCGAGAATCGATCCTCGAGGTCGGCAATCAACGGCTCGTACATGCCGCGCAGCACGGCGTTGAGCAGCTCGCGCTTGGAGGGGAAATAGGTGTAGACCAGACCCTCGACCACCCCCACCTGGGCCGCGATCTCGCTCACTGAGGAGCGGTCGAAGCCTTTTTCGAGAAACACCTCGCGCGCGGCGGCCAGGATCTCGGCGGCGCGGCGCATGCGCCGGGGTGTCTGCGCGCCGGCCGGCTGTGCGTAGTCGGCCGGGGCATCCACGGCGGCGGGCGAAGGGGTGGTGAGGCGGGTCGTTCGGGTCATGGCAGTGTGTCCAGCACAGAGGTTGCAACGTCCACCTCCAGGTCCAGCAACATCTGCGCGAAGGCCTTGCCCTGGGGGTCGTAGCGCAACGATGCCACACCGCCACCCCCCAGTGCCCGTTCGAGCACAAAATTCAGCGCGCCAAAACCCGGCAGCTCATAGCGCCGCACAGGACCCTGCGCCAAATGAGCAAAGTAGCGCTGCACCACCTCGGCGCTGAGCACACGGCGCAGTTCGGCGTATGCCGCGGCCGAGCGCGCGATGACACCGATGTTGGCGCTGTCGCCCTTGTCGCCGCTGCGGCCGTGGGCCAGGCGCAGCAAGGGCACGCGGGTGGTGGGACCGGCCGGAGCGGGGGCCACATTGGTCCCGCCCACTTCCACCTGCCGATCCGGCGTGGCGGCAAACACGTGCGGCTCAAAAGCCAGGGGCTGCCCGTCCAAAGCAACACGCTGCGCGACCCGCGACCGGTCAATCAGGAAAGAAAACAACCGCACCACCGGCGACGGGCTGGGCCGGCCGGCCGCGAAGCCGGTGATGCCCTGGGCCATGGACGTGGCCGAGGGCGCGATCTCGCGCGCCAGCAACTCGAGCGCTTCGCGCTGCGGGTGTTTGGCCGCCAGCTTGAGCACCACCTCGCGCGCGTGACCGGTGCGAGCGTGTGGGCCGTAGGTGGCCTCGGCGCCCAACACCTCTAGGCTGGTTTCGGTGAAGCCCCCCAGGCCCTTGTCGGTCAGCAAACGCGTGCAGCGCTGCAGGATGGCCTCGCCCACGCGCTGGGCCTTGGCCGCTGCGGCGTGGCCGCCGATCATCAGCGTGCCCAGCAGGCGCCAGCCGTCACCAAAGGTGGCGCTGACCTTGTAGCTGACGGGCGCGGGGGTGCCGCGCGCCCCGCTCACGCGCACGCGCTCGGGCCCCTCCTGCACGAGTTGCACCTGGCTGAAGTCACAGGTCACGTCGGGCAGCAGGTAGCGGCGCGGGTCGGCGATCTCGTAGACGATTTGTTCGGCCACGGTGGCGGGCTCCACCAGCCCGCCGGTACCCGGCGGCTTGGTGATGACCACACTGGCGCCGTCGGGGTCGCATTCGGCGATGGGGAAACCCATGTGGTCCCAGCCGGGCACACGCTGCCAGTCGGTGAACAGGCCGCCAGTGCACTGCGTGCCACATTCGATCAGGTGGCCGGCCAGGCAACCGGTGGCCAGTTTGTCCCAGTCGTCCCAGGCCCAGCCGAAGACGTGCACCAGCGGGGCCAGCGTCACGGCACTGTCCACCACCCGGCCGGTGATGACCACCTGGGCGCCGGCATCCAGCGCGGCAGCGATGGGTTGCGCGCCAAGGTAGGCGTTGACGCTGAGCAGCTTGGCTGGCATGGGGTCGCCACTGAACATCTCGCGCGTGTCCTCGGCACGCAGCGTGTCGGCCTGGGCCGACAGGTCGTCGCCCTCGACCACCGCGATGCGCATCGCCAGGCCCTGGGCCTGCAGCGCAGCGGCCAGGGCGCTGGCGCAGGCCTGCGGGTTGACGCCACCGGCGTTGGCCACCACGCGTATGTTCTGGGCCAACAGCTCCGGCGCCAGCTGTGCCACCACCTTGACGAAGTCGGGCGCGTAGCCGGCCTCGGGCGACTTGGCGCGGGCACGTGCCAGCAGCGACATGGTGATCTCGGCCAGGTAGTCGAACACCAGGTAGTCGATCTGGCCGCCGCGCACCAGTTGGGCGGCGCCGGCCTCGGAGTCGCCCCAGAAGCCGCTGGCGCAGCCGATGCGCAAGGGGCGGTTCAGGCGGGTGGAAGTCATGGCGCCGCTCACCGGTTGCTCCAGGCGGGGGCGCGTTTTTCGGTGAAGGCGCGCATGCCCTCGCGGGTGTCCTCGCTCTGCGACATCACCGGCAGCACCATCTGCGCCAGGTTGAGGGCGTCGTTCAGCGGCAAGTCGCTCATGGCGGCGAAGGCGCGCCGACCCATGCGCAAGGCCACGGGCGAGTTGGCGGCCAGCTTGGTCACCAGGGTATCGATGGCCGCGTCCAGGTCGGCCTCGGGCACCACCTGGCCGAGGATGCCCAGCTCCAGCGCGTGATCGGCGCCGAAGCGCTCGGCCAGGAAACACATCTCCTGCAGGCGCCGGCGCGGGATCACGCGCATCAGCAGCGGCAGGATCATCATCGGGAAAACGCCCACGCGCGCCTCGGTGGTGCCAAAGCGGGCGCTGTCCACGCCGATGGCGAAGTCGCAGGCGCAGATCAGGCCCACACCGCCGCCAAAGGCACCGCCGTTGACACGCGCGATGATGGGCAGGTGGCAGCGGTCCATGGCGCGGAACAGCTCGGCGATCGGGTTGTCGAAGCGCCCCGGGTCGAGCGCGAAAGGCGAGCCGTTGGCGCCGGGCTTGAGCTTGCCGCCGGCGCAAAACGTCTGGCCGCCTGCGCCGGTGAGCACGATGGCGCGCACGCCGTCCATGGCCTCGGCGGCACGCAGGGCGTGGCGCAGTTCGTCCATGACGGCGTCGGTCATGGTGTTGTGTTCGGCCGCGCGGTTGATGGTGATGTGGCAGGCCACGCCACGGCGCTCCACGAGGACTTGGGGGGTATCTGCGCTCAAGACGAAGCTCCAGAGGAAGGATGAACGGGCGTGGCGGAGAAGGCCTGGGGCGGCTCGTAGAGCGGGAAGCCGTTGTAGGCAAAGTCCTGCCGCGCGGGCTCCAGCTTCCAGGTGTGGCGCGCGGTGGGCACGCCGCCATCCACGCGGATCACCGCGCCGCTGATGAAGCCGGCGGCGGGCGAGAGCAGGTAGACCACGGCCGAGGCCAGTTCCGATTCGGTGCCGAAGCGCTGCAGCGGCACCTTGGAGCGCAGGCCGCGCAGCAGATCGCGGTACTCGTCGTCGTAGGTGTCGATGCCGGCCGAGGCGATCCAGCCGGGCGCCACCGCGTTGACGCGCACGCCGGCGCAGCCCCACTCGCAGGCAGCCGTTTCAGTGAAATTGAGCACACCGCCGCGCGCGGCGCCCGAGTGGCCCATGCCGGGCAGGCCGCCCCAGATGTCGGCCAGCATGTTGACGATGCTGCCGCCGTGTTGCTCCATCCACTGCACATAGACCTCGCGCGAGAACAGGAAGGTGCCGTGCAGGTTGTTGCGCACCACCACGTCCCAGCCTTTGAGGGTGATGTCGCGCAAGCGGGCCGGGTACTGACCGCCGGCGCAATTGAACAGGCCGTCGATGGCGCCGTGTGCGGCCACGATGTCGGCCACGGTCTGCTGCACCGAGGCCTCCTCGCGGATGTCGCACGCGTGTTGCGTCACGCGACCTACCGATTCCGGGTAGGCCTGGGCCAACTCGGCCGCCACCGCCTCCAGCTTCTCGCGCTTGCGCCCCACCAGCGCCAGGCGGGCGCCCAGGCTGGCGAGCTCGTGCGCGGTGCAGCGGCCCATGCCCGAGCCGCCGCCGGTCACAACAACGGTCTGGCCCTCGAACAGGCCCGGCCGGAACACCGAGCGGTAGCGCTCGGCGCGGGCCGATGGAGGCGGTGTGGGTGTGCTCATCTCAGGAGGTTTCAGTAAGCGATGAAGTCGGTCACGGATTTCACGGTGCCATTCTTCGGATCGGTCTGGAACAGCTTGATCGGCAACACCGCCTGGGCCTTGGGGTTGTCGAAGGACAGCGGGCCGGTGAGGCCGCCGGTGTCGAAGTTCTTGAGCTTGTTGAGCTGGTCGACAACACAGGCGCGTGTTACGGTGGCGCCGCAGCGGCGGATGCCCTCGGCGATGACCAGGGTGCCGACGTAGCCGCTGACGGTGTAGCGGTTGAAGTTGGCGTGGTCGTCGGCGCTGAGGTAGGGCTTGGCGGCCTCCATCAGCTTAGCGCCAGCGGCGTCGTAGTTGGAGGCGTAGTAGTCGGGGATCAGGTACTCAAAGCCCGAGGGCGCGGCCAGCTTGACGGCGGCCGGCAGTTGCCCGGCCCACAGGGTGCCGATCAGCGGGGTCATGCCCAGCCGGCGGAACTCGCCCATGATGGCGGCCGACTCGGTGGTCAGCGTGCCCAGGTAGACGGCGGTGACACCCTTTTCCCTGAGATTGAGCACTTCAGCCGAAAAGTCTTTGGCACCGCGCTTGAAGGGAATCTCGGCCACGCTGGCGACACCGTACTGCTTGACCGCTTTCTGGTAGCCGGCCAGCAGCGCTTTGCCGAAATCGTCATCCTGGTAGAGGATGCCGAACTTGCCGTTCTTCTGCCCCATCTTCTCGATCATGTGGCTGATCGGCACGAAGCCTGCCCAGTCGTAGTCAGGGCCAATCATGAACACCGTCGGACGACGGGGGTTCACCACCGCCGGGTTGGGGGCCATGTGCACAATCGTGGGAATCTTGGCCTCCTCAATGGTGGGCAGCATGGCCACCATGTGAGAGCTGCCCGTGGTGCCTGTGAGAGCAAACACCTTGTCGGAGTCGATGAGCTTCTTGACCGCCGAGACCGAACGAGCCGGCACGTAGCCGTCGTCCTCGTAGATGGCGCGCAACTTGCGGCCATTGATACCGCCCTTGGCATTGATCTCGGCAATCGCCAGCTTGGAGCCGGCCGCACCAGCCTTGCCGATCAGCGAGGCTGGGCCCGACATGGGCTGCACCTCGCCGAGCAGGATTTCCGTGGACGTCACGCCCACGTCCTGCGCGCTCGCCGCAGCGACACCCAGGGCCAGGCTCAGCATCGAACCACGGCGCAGTTGCCGTGACCACTTCAGAATCGAATCACCCAACATCACTGTCTCCTTTATGAATGGGCCGCACCGGCGAATTCCGGCTGCGTGCCTTGCTGCCAACATTGCCACTGCTCATTGAGACAACGGCCACTGGACCCAAAAACGTTTGACCTTGCGCCAGATGCCAGCCAGGCCCTCGGGCTCCAGCCTCAGAAACAGAAGGATCACCACGCCGTAAAGCAAGCCTTTGACCTCGTAGATGCGGTCGGCCATGAGCGTGGTGAAGCGATCGCCCGCCAATGAGAAGCCGAAGTTGAGCAACTCGGGCAGCACAAGAATCAACGCCGTACCGAGCAGCGCACCGTGCACTCGGCCCATGCCGCCCACGATGATCATGGCCAGTGCCTCGATACTGATCAGGATGCTGAAGGTGTCGACGTTGATGTAACGCGTGTGCAGCGCCACCAAGGCACCTGCCACCCCGGTGTAGAACGCGCTGACCATGAAGGCCAACAGCTTGTAGCGCATCAGGCTGATCCCCATGGCGCGTGCCGCGATGTCGTGGTCGCGCACCGCCAGCCAGGCGCGGCCAATGCGGGTGCGCATGAGGTTGAGCGTGATGAGCACGAACAGCACCAGCATAGCCAGGGCAACGTAGAAAAAGGGTTGGTCGCTCTTGACCGCATAACCCAGCAGCACCAGGGGCTCCACCGCCATACCCTCGGAGCCGCGCGTGAGCCCCTCGGCGAACAGCACCAGGTGGCGCACGATGAAGGTGAAGGCCAGCGTGGTGATGGCCAGGTACAGGCCCTTGAGCCGCAGCGAGGGCACACCCACCACCAGGCTGGCGATGGCCGCCACGGCGCCCGAGGCGAAGATGGCCAGCCAGGCGGGCAGGTGGTAGTCGGTGGTGAGAATGGCCTGTGCGTAGGCGCCAATCAGCAGGAAGCCCGCATGCCCCAATGAGATCTGCCCCGTCACACCGGTCAGCAGGTTGAGGCCCAGGATGCCGATGGCCATGACAAAGATGGTGGACAGGATGTTCAGGCCGTGCGAGCCCAGCACCAGAGGCGCGCACGCCATCAGTGCCAGACTGGCGCCCGCCCAGGCCCAGTTGGAACGGTGGGGCGTGAGCGCCACCAGATCGGCGTACGAGGTTTTGTAGGTGCGTGTGCGCATCAGACTCTTTCGATTTCGCGTTGGCCAAACAGGCCGTACGGTTTGACCATCAAGACCACGACAATCAGGACGAACCCGGCGATTTCCTTGAGCCCTCGGCCCAGGTAGCCCCCCGCCAGGTTTTCCACAACGCCGATCACCAGGCCTCCGAAGGCGCCGCCCACCACCGAGTCCAGACCTCCCAGGATGGTGGCCGGGAAGCCACGAAGACCCATCTGTGATATCTCCGGCTCCAGAGCGAACATCAGGCAAAACGACAGCCCGGCCACAGCTGCAAAGAGCGATGAGAGCGCCCAGGCAATGCCGCTGATGCGCTTGACGTTGATGCCCATGAGCAAGGCCGTGGTTTCATTGTTGGAGGTGGCCCGCATGGCGATGCCCACCCGGGAGTGGCGGAAGAACGCCCACATCAACAGGCACATCACGCCGAGGATGACCATCGAGAAAATCTGCCCCGGATACAGTGCCAGCTCGCCGAAGCGGATGACTTCATCGCCCAGCGGTCGGGGATATGGTTTGGGTTCCACGCCCCAGATCAGGATGACGCTCGATCGGATGACCACCGCCAGTCCGATGGTGACCATGACACGCGAGAACATGGGCTCACCCAACATGGGTCGGATGAAAATGCGCTCGACCAGCAAACCCAGCAACATGGCAATCGGCAGGGTGGTGAGCAGCAGACCTTTGAAGCCCAGTGCCGGTACCTGCGCCAGGTTGTAGCTGATGTAGGCGGTGAGCATCATCACTTCACCGACCGCAAAGTTCACCATCCCGGTGGCGCGGTAAACGATGGCAAAACCCATCGCGATCAGGCCATACAGCGAACCGATCACCAGGCCCGACATCAGTAGGTTGAGGAAGTAGCTCATGCGGTTGCCTCCTTGCCGTAGATCTGGGCGATCTCGGGTGCGAACTTCTTTTCGATCACGTTGCGGCGCACCTTCATGGTGGCGGTCAGCTCGCCGTCGTCGTGGTCCAGCTGCTTGCGCAGGATGACGAACTTGCGGATGTTTTCGACACGCGAAAAGCGCGCGTTGACTTGCTGCACGTCGGCATCGATCAATTCCCGCACCGGCTCCAGCGCGGCCAGAGATTCGTAGGTGGTGTAGGCGATGCCGCGCTCCTGCGCCCACTTACCCACAGTGTCCAGATCGATCTGAATCAGGGCGGCCAGGAAGTGGCGACCGTCACCCAGCAGCACCGCCTCACTGATGTAGATGCTTTCCTTGAGCGCGTTCTCGATCAGTGTGGGCGTAATGTTCTTGCCGCCGCTGGTAATGAGGATCGCCTTCTTGCGGTCCAGGATCTGCACCTCCTGGGTCTCGGGGTCGATCTCGACGATGTCGCCGGTGTGCAGCCAGCCGCCCGCCAGGGTTTTGGCGCTGGCGTCTTCGTCGTAGAGGTAGCCGTTGAAGACCACCGGCCCGCGCACCAGCAGTTCGCCGTCCTCGCCCAGGCGCTGCTCCACTACGCGGGGCAGCGCCGGGCCGCACCAGCCCAGGCGGGCGTGGCCGTGGCACTGGGCGTGGGTCACGCCGCTGCTTTCGGTCATGCCGTAGATCTGGTAGATGGGCACGCCCATGGCGCGGAAGAAGAGGATGACCGCCGGCGAGATGGCGGCGCCGCCCGACATGGCCAGCCAGGTGCGGTCCAGGCCCACCGAGGCCAGCAGGTTGCTGAAGACCAGCCAGCGCAGCAGCCGGGCCAGCACCGCATCACGCATGTTCACCGGCCGGTCGCCGTTGGCGATGGTGCGCTCGGCAATCGGCTGGGCGATGGCCATGGCCTTCTCAAACGCCATCCGCGCCAATGGGCGCGCCTCTCGAGAGGCAATGATGATTTGCTGCTGCAGCTTCTCCCAGATGCGGGGCACGCCGAAGAAGAAGCCGGGGCCGATCTCGCGCAGGTTCTGCGTCACCGCGTCGATGGACTCGGCGAAGTACACCACCGTGCCGTAGACCAGTTGGGCCACCGGCGACATCAGGCGCTCGGCCACGTGGCACAGCGGCAGGTAACACACCACCGACATGGGCCGGCCCGCGTAGCCCTGCACCTGGCCGACCTGGGTGGCGTTGTGGATGATGCCCCGGTGCGCGATGCGCGCGCCCTTGGGCATGCCGGTGGTGCCCGAGGTGTAGACAATGAGGGCGTCCTGCTCGGGGCGCACCGCGTCGATGCACCGGTCCAGCGCAGCCAGTTGGGCCGGGTCGCGCGCCAGCTCGTGGCCCACGGCCAGCGCGTGCTCAAAGGTCTGGAGACCGTCTTCGTGGTAGTGGCGCATGCCCTTGGTGTCCACGGTGAGCACCTGCTTGAGGTCGGGCAAGCCTTCGCCATGGCGCATGGCATCCAGCACCTTGTCGGTCTGCTCCTGGTCGCCGCAGACGGCGAACTTGGCGCGGCAGTGGCGCACGATGTACTGCAGCTCGGGCCAAGGGTTGGTGGGGTAGATGCCCACCGTCACCCCGCCCAGGGCCTGAGCGGCCAGATCGGCGTAGAACCACTCGGGCGTACCGTCGGAGGCGATGACCAGCTTGTCGCCCTCGCCAAAACCCTGGCTCTGCAGGTAGAGCGCGAAGGCCTGCACCTTCTCGAAGTATTCGCCCCAGCTCACGCCCTGCCACACGCCGCGCACCTTCTCACGCAGTGCGATGCGATCGGGCGTCTGGCGCGCGCGGTGGCGCAGCAGGCCGGGCAGCGTGGCCAGGCCATCCAGCACGCCGGGGGGCAGTTCGCGGTCGGCCAGGTCGGCGTGGTGGCGGCTCATGGCTGGCCTCCCACGGCGCCTTCGGGCAGACCCAGGTAGGCGGCCACCACCGCCGGGTGCGCAGAAACTTCGGCCGGCGTGCCATCGGCGATCTTGCGACCGAAATTGAGCACCGCCACGTGGTCGGAAATGTCCATGACGATGCCCATGTCGTGCTCGATCATCATCACCGTGATGCCACGCTCCTCGCGGATGTCGAGGATGAAGCGCGCGATGTCCTCGGTCTCTTCCTGGTTCATGCCCGAGACCATCTCGTCAAGCAACAGCAGGCGCGGACGCATGGCCAGGGCGCGGCCCAGTTCCACGCGTTTTTGCAGGCCGTAGGACAGCGTGCCCACCGGCAGGTCGCGGATGGTCTCGATCTCCAGGAACTCGACGATTTCCTCGGCCGCCTCCCGTGCGGCGATCTCGGCTCGGCGGGTGGCCCCCCAGAAAAGTGCTGCACCGAAGATGCCCGTGTTCAGTTGCGCGTGCATGCCCGTGAGAATGTTCGACATCACCGTCTCGTGTTTGAACACGGCCAGGTTCTGGAAGGTGCGTGCCATGCCACGCCGGGGCATGGCGTGGGGTGGCATGCCGGTGATGTCCTCACCCTGGAAGCGCAAGCTTCCAGCGCTAGGGGGCAGCAGGCACGAGATCATGTTGAACAGCGTGGTCTTGCCAGCGCCGTTGGGGCCGATGATGCTGCAAATTTCGCCTGACTTGACCTGCAAGTCGATACCCGAAAGTGCATCTAGGCCACCGAAACGCTTGGACACACCGCTGAGTTCAATGAGGTACTGACCACCACTCATGACAACCACCTCTTGCGACGCTTGTAGTGCTTGACCTCGCGCATGCTCCGGCGCTGTCCGCTGCCCGCGCCCATGCCAAGGTAGAACTCCTTGACGTCCTCATTGGAGAGCAACTTGGCCGGCTCACCGTCCAGCACCACCCGCCCCCGCTCCATGATGTAGCCGTAGTTGGCCACCGACAGCGCCAGTTGCGCGTTCTGCTCCACCAGCAGGACGGTCACGCCCTGCTCGTCGCGCAGCCGGCGTATGGCCTCGAAGATCTCGGCAATGATCTGCGGCGCCAGGCCCAGCGAAGGTTCGTCCAGCAGCAGCAGGCGCGGACGCGCCATCAGTGCGCGGCCAATGGCCACCATCTGCTGCTGCCCACCTGACAGGTAGCCTGAGACCCGCGTGCGGTGCTGTTTGACGGCCGGGAACAGGGCAAACACCTGGTCCAGCCCGGCGCTGACCTCACCCGCCGGACGCGAGTAGCCGCCCATCAGCAGGTTCTCCTCCACCGTGAGCTTGTCGAACAGCCGTCGCCCCTCAGGCACCTGCACGATGCCGCGCCGCACGATCTCGTGCGGTGCGAAGCCGGTGAGCGAAATGCCGTCGTGGGTGATGGTGCCGCCCAGGATTTCGCCGTCCTCAGGGTAGAGCACGCCGCAGACGGACTTGAGGACAGTGGACTTGCCGGCGCCGTTGCTGCCGAGCAGGGCAACGATCTGGCCTGGTCGCACCTCCAGCGAGGCGTCACGCAAGGCCTCGACGGCGCGGTCGTAATAGACCTGTAGGTTGGTGATGGTCAACATGGGTCGGGCGTTGAAAGTTGGGCGGATTCTAGAAAGCATGAGCATCGAAAGTCAACAATAACTGAGTGACACTCAACTAGACATCTTTTCAAAGCAGCCATGCAAAGATGCAAGCATGATCGCAAGTTGTTGATATTTATAGATTAATAAATATTGCTAAGTGTTTTCCCTAGAGCCCACGGAAACTTTTACTGGCAAAGTTCATGTCACTCTCAATTTTTTGAGTCATATTCAGAAAGACCCGCATGCTTATGAACACCGCGACCTCCGCCGACCAACGCTTCTCGGGCCTCTCGGACGACGAGCAAGCCATCCTCGACCAGGCCGATCGCTTCGCCCGCGAGCAGCTCTACCCGCTGTCCGAACGCATGGACCGCGAAGAGTGGTGGCCACCCGAGACCTTCGCGCGCATCGGCGAGACCGGCTACTTCGGCATCCCCGTGCCCGAGTCGTTGGGCGGCGCCGGCATGGACCTGTTCACCAGCGGCCTGGTGCTGCAAGCCTTCTCGCGCTGGAACCACGCCATGGCGTTGAGCTGGGTGGCGCACGAAAACCTGTGCCTTTACAACATCTTCCGCAACGCCAACGACGAACAACGTCAGCGCTATCTGCCCAGCTTGTGCAGTGGCAAGCTCACAGGTGCCCTCGGTTTGACCGAGCCCGGCGCAGGATCCGACGCCCTGGGCTCCATGGCCACAACGGCCACCCGCGACGGCGACGACTACCTGCTCAACGGCCGCAAGATCTACATCACCAACGGCCCGGTGGCCGACGTGTTGCTGGTCTACGCCAAGACCGACAAAGCACGTGGCGCCAAAGGCATCTCGGCCTTCATCGTCGAGAAGGACATGCCGGGCTTCAGCGTGGCGCAAAAAATGGTCAAGATGGGTTTTCGTGGCAGCCAGACCGGCGAACTGCTGTTCGACAACTGCCGCGTGCCGGCGCGCAACCTGGTGGGCGGGCTCGACGAGGGCGTCAAGGTCGTGATGAGCGGACTGGACCTGGAGCGCGCCATGATCTCGCCCATCTGCCTGGGCATCGCCGAGCGGGCGCTGGAGCTGTCGCTGGACTACGCCCGCACCCGCGTGCAGTTCGGCAAGCCCATCGCCGACTTCCAGATGATCCGCGCCAAGCTGGCCGACATGTACGTGTGGGTCGAGTCCATGCGCCTGTTCACCTACCAGGCCCTGCGCGCGGCCAACGACATGGAGATTGGCGGCGGCGGGCGCGGCAGCATCCACAAGATCACCGCAGCCTCGGTGCTCTACACCGCCGAGACCATGAACAAGGTGCTCAACGAGGCGGTGCAGATCCACGGTGGCACGGGCTACATCTGGGAGTCCGAGGTCAACCGCCTCTACCGGGCCATCAAGCTGCTGGAGATCGGCGCCGGCACGACCGAGGTGCGCAAGATCATCATCAGCGAGGAACTGCTGCGTGGCTGAAGGCCAGCGGGCGCTCATCGTCAGCGCCCACCCCGAGCCCACCTCGTTCCAGGCGGCGCTGCGCGCGGCGGCTGTGGAGGAACTGGCCGCACAGGGCTTCGCGGTGCAGGTGTCCGACCTCTGCGCGATGGACTTCAAGGCGACGCTGGGCCCCGAGGATTTCAACGATCCGCGCGACACCACGCGTCTGAACGTCTCCCTGGAACAGCGCCACGCCTGGCAGCAGGGCACATTGGCGCCCGACGTTGCCATCGAGCTGGACCACTTGCTCGCGGCCGATCTGCTGCTGCTGATGTTCCCGCTGTGGTGGTTCGGGCCGCCGGCCATCCTCAAGGGCTGGATCGACCGCGTCTTTGTTTCTGGCGCCGTCTACGGCCGCACCGCCGTGTTTGAAAAGGGGCGCTTGCAAGGCAAGCGGGCGCTGCTGGCGGTCAGCACCGGCGCGCCGTCTCAATCCTACGGCCCCCACGCCTTGAACGGCGACATGAACGACATCCTCATGCCGTTGCACCGAGGTGTGCTGGGTTTCACGGGCATGACAGTACTCCCGCCCTACGTTGCCTACCATGTGCCCTACGTGGGCCCGGCGGGGCGGGCAGCACTGCTGTCTAGCTGGCGCCACCATCTGCGCGCACTGGAGCACTTGCCCGCCCTACCCATGCCTCGGCTGTCCGATCACCCCGACGCGCTCGGGGCCGGCGAGCGTGCACATTGACCTCAGCATCCGGAGCCTGACCATGACATCCCAAACCGTTCGGCTTGAACGCCCCACCCCCGATCACGCCCGCTTGGTGCTCGACAACGCGGCACGTCGCAACGCCTTGGGTGTTGACGAGCTGCAAGCCCTGGCAGCCCTCACACACGAGCTGACCACCCACCCGCCCAAAGTGCTGAGCATCCTAGCTGAAGGCCCCGCTTTCGGCGTGGGCGGCGATTTGAAAGCCATGGCCCACGCCGTCTCTGAGGACCGGGTGGACACCTGGCTCACCGAAGCGATCACCGCATTCAACCAGGCCATCACGCAGTTGCGCGCACTGGACTCGGCGATCGTGGTGGGTGTACAAGGCGCTGTGGCCGGCGGCACGCTGGGCCTCGTCTGGGCAGCAGATCACGTCATCGTGGCCGACAACCTGCGCCTCAACCTGGCCTACGCCCGCATCGGCGGGAGCCCCGACGGCGGCACATCCTGGTTTTTGCCCCGTCTGGTGAATCCGCTGCGCGCCTTTGAGCTGTTCACGCTGTGCCCAACGCTGGACGCCCAGCAAACGCACAGTCTGGGCTTGGCGAACCAGGTGGTGCCAGCCCAGACACTGCGTGCGGCGGTGGACCAGGTTGTGAACCAGTGGCTCGACATACCCACGGCGAGCTTGAGCAACTTCAAGCGGCTGTTGCGCGACGCACCACACCAGCCACTCGCCACCCACGTGCAACAGGAGTTGCGCGGCTTTGTCGATGCCTCTGCGCAACCCGCCTTCGGCAGCCGTGTGCAGGCATTTGCACATCGATGACTTCATGGTGAAACCATGAATGGCTCTTGCGAGGTAGCTGTTATAGACCCCCGCCTCGTCGTCAGCAGCTCAAGTCGGTGTCAACGCGACCGGCAGCAGCCCACCATGCCGAGCATCCTGCACAAGCTGCCGAAGTCAACATGCACCACCACGGTGCAGACGGCTTATCACATGCACCAAGGAAAAGGGCCAACAATCGGACACGCATATAAAAATCAAAGACTTACCAAAACCAACCGATCAACTACCCGTTTGGCACGGATTTCGCTTTGACAGTCGCTACGGTAGTTACCCTGATGCTCGACTCCCTTTTTTTAGTTAAATTGGCCTTACCACTTGGCCACCAGGCTACTTAACCTTGCAAACACTTTCATGAGCACCTTTCAGCCCGTCAGCGTTGCCCGCCTCTATCGGGTGATCGCCAATCAGATCAAGGACAAGATCCGCGGAGGCAACTACCAGTCCGGCGAGCGCCTGCCTGCGGAACGCGAGCTAGCGGAGATGCTGCAGGTCAGCCGCCCCTCAGTGCGCGAAGCCTTGATTGCACTGGAAATCGAAGGCTGGGTGGACGTGAGGGTGGGCAGCGGTGTTTACGTCACCGGTCCGGAGTCAAGGCTCAGCCTCAATGAATCCAATGCCCCAGGCGCGCCCCTGTTGCTGGACATAGGCGCCGCCGACCTGTTGCAGGCCCGCCTGCTGGTAGAGCCCCACTGCGCCGAGCTAGCCGCACGCCACGCAACCGACGCGCAACTCCTCGCGATGGAAGAGGCCACCATGGCCCTGCCCGGCTCCGAGCAGCCGTTCAAGCACAACGACCGCCTGCACCTGCTGATCGCCGAAGCCTGCGGCAACGTCGCCTTGGCCTCCACCGTGCAGCACCTGTGGACTCTGAGCGAGAACAGCGCCATCTTCAACAAACTCAACCAGCACTTCGTGTACGGCGAGGTGTGGGAAGTCGCGCACAACGAGCACGTGCCCCTGCTGCGCGCGCTGAAAAAGCGCCAGCCCGCAGCGGCGCGGCGCGCCATGCGCGAACACCTCCTGGGTATCAGTAGCCGCCTCGGCCTGGATGCCAGCGAAGACAAAAACATGTGAAACACGCCTGCGCGCCCCCGGCACGTTGGCGCCCCTGCCCCATCCCCCTCTTGGCCTCGCGCCTGTCTTCTTCAACCTCCCGGAGAACCCGATGAAACACACCATGGCCCTTTCCACATTTCGAAAAGCCGGTGCCGTGCTGGCCGTCACCGCCGCGCTGTTCGGCTCGGCGGCCGCATTGGCCCAGACACAAGGTGGCACGCTCACGGCCATCGTCCAGCCCGAGCCGCCCATCCTGATGCTGGGCCTGAACCAGCAAGCCCCCACACAGTACGTGGCCGGCAAGATCTACCAAAGTTTGCTGACCTACGACGCCAAACTCACGCCCCAACCGTCGCTGGCCAAATCGTGGAAAACCTCGGCCGATGGCCTGACCTACACCTTCGAACTGCAGCGCGGTGTCAAGTGGCACGACGGCAAGCCTTTCACCGCCGCAGACGTGGTCTTCAGCGTGGACAAATTCCTGCGTGAGACCCACCCACGTGGCCGGCTGGTGATCAACAAATACATGGACACCATCACGGCGGTCAACGAGCACACCGTTGAATTCAAGCTCAAGGAGGCCTTCTCGCCCTTCATGAGCCTCTTCGTGGTGGACAACATGCCCATGGTGCCCAAGCACATCTACGACGGCACCGACTACCGCACCAACCCCGCCAACCAGACCCCCATTGGCACCGGCCCCTTCAAGTTCAAGGAATGGAAGAAGGGTTCGCACATCGTGCTGACCCGCAACCCCGACTACTGGAAGAAGGGTCAGCCCTACCTGGATGAAATCGTGTTCCGCGTCATCCCCGATGCGGCCTCGCGTGCCGTGGCCTTTGAAAAGGGCGACGTGCAGCTGCTGCGCGGCGGTGACGTGGACAACGTGGATGTCAAGCGCCTGCGCGCCCTGCCCAACGTCGAGATGACGACCAAGGGCTGGGAGATGTACGCGCCGTTGGCCTTCATGAGCATGAACCAGCGCAAGCCCCCGTTCGACAACGTGAAGGTGCGCCAGGCGGTGATGCACGCCATCAACCGCAAGTTCATCGTGGACAACATCTTCTTCGGCATGGGCAAGATCGCCACCAGCCCCATCGCCTCGACCACGCTGTACCACGAGAAAAACCTGCCGCAGTACGCCTACGACCTGAAGAAGGCCCGCGCGCTGATCCAGGAGTCGGGCGTCAACGTCGGCGCCACGCCGGTCAAGCTGCTGTCCTTCCCCTACGGCTCGGCCTGGGAACGCCTGGCCGAATACACCAAACAGAGCCTGGAGCAGATCGGCTTCAAGGTGCAAATCGATCCGGCCGATGCCGGTGGCTGGGCCAAACGCTCGGGCGAGTTCGACTTCGACATCACCTTCAACTTCACCTACCAGTACGGTGACCCGGCACTGGGCGTGGCCCGCCACTTCCTGTCGACCAACTCGATCAAAGGTTCGCCCTTCGTCAACAACCAGGGCTACAAGAACCAGAAGGTCGATGAGTTGTTCGCCACCGCCGCCGCCGCACGCACGCCCGAACTGCGTCAGAAGCTGTACACCGAAGTGCAGACCATCCTGATGAACGAAGTGGCCAACGGCGTGCTGTTCGAAATCGAATACGCCACCTTCTATCCCAAGAACGTGAAGAACCTGGTGAAGACCGGCATCGGCCTGAACGAGACCTTCGACGACGTCTACATCGAGAAGAAGTAAGCCCGACGGCCCGCCGCGCGCGGGCCCCCTCTCCCGATCGCAGCTCCCGGCCGCGCGTTGTGCGCGCGGCCCGGGCCCAGCTGCGCCTTGCACACCGAGGCGCCACAACGTGAAACTGATCTCCTTCCTCATTGCCAGACTGGGCAAGGCCTTCTTCGTCATCCTGGGCGTGGTGGTCTTCAACTTTCTGCTCATCCGCCTGGCCCCAGGCGACCCCGCAGCCATCATGGCAGGCGAGGCGGCTTCGTCCGACCCCGCCTACCTGGAACAACTGCGCCAGCAATTCGGCTTTGACCAGCCCCTGTGGATGCAGCTGTGGCTCTACGTCAAAGGCATCCTGCAGCTGGACCTGGGCTTTTCCTACCGCAACAACCTGCCTGTGCTCGACCTGATCGCCGAGCGCCTGCCCGCCACGCTGCTGCTGATGGCGCTGGCCTTTGTTTTCTCGCTGCTGGTGGGGGGGCTGCTGGGGGTGTTCGCCGCGCGCAGCCGCTACACCAACCGCCACACCTGGCTGGACAGCCTGATCATGTCCGTCTCGCTGATCTTCTACGCCACGCCCCTGTTCTGGTTGTCGCTGCTGATGGTCATCCTGTTCTCCGTCACCCTGGGCTGGTTGCCGGCCTTTGGCATGGAAAGCGTGGGCGCCGGCCTCACCGGCTGGGACCGCGTCGCCGACATCAGCGCCCACCTGGTGCTGCCCGTGGTGTCGCTCGGCTGCTTCTTCATGGCCGTGTACGCCCGCCTGGCACGTGCGTCGATGTTGGAAGTGATGGGCATGGACTTCATCAAGACCGCGCGCGCCAAAGGCGTGCCCGCTGGCCAGGTGATCCGCCGCCACGTCATGCGCAACGCCATGCTGCCGGTGGTCACCTTCGCCGGCATCCAGCTCGGCCAGATGGCCGGTGGCGCGGTGCTGGCCGAAACCGTTTTCGGCTGGCCCGGCATCGGCCGCCTCATGTTCGACGCCCTCATGCAGCGCGACTACCAGCTGCTGCTGGGCGTGTTCCTGGTTACTTCCACCATGGTCGTGCTGTTCAACCTCATCACCGACCTGGTCTACCGCCTGGTCGATCCCCGCATCGAATTGGGAGCCTGAAGTGAAAAAATTCATGCACCGTTTTGCCGCCAACAAAGGCGCGCTGTTGGGCCTGGTCATCCTGTGCCTGGTGATCCTCACGGCCTTGTTGTGCTCGGTCTGGTACGAGGATTCGCCCTGGTCCATGGTGGCCGAGCCTTTGCTCAAACCGCTGAGCAACGCCGACTACCCGCTGGGCACAGACATGCTGGGCCGCGACCTGGGCGCTGGCCTGGCCTACGGCGCGCGCGTGTCGCTGCTGGTGGGTGTGGTGTCCACCCTGGCGGCGGTGATCTTCGGCATCCTCATCGGCGCCCTGGCGGGCTTCTATGGGGGGCGCATCGACGACCTGCTGATGCGCTTCACCGAATTCTTCCAGACCATCCCGCAGCTCGCCATGGCCGTGGTGCTGGTGGCCATCTTCACGCCGTCCATCTACTCCATCGTGGGCGCCATCGCCATCGTGTCGTGGCCGCCGGTGGCGCGCCTGGTGCGCAGTGAATTCCTCTCGCTCAAGCAGCGCGAGTTCGTGCAGGCGGCCATCGTCATCGGTCAGAAGCCGGGGCGCATCATCTTCACGCAAATCTTGCCCAACGCCATGTCGCCCATCATCGTGACGGCCTCGCTGATGATCGCTACCGCCATCCTCACCGAGTCTTCGCTGTCCTTCCTGGGCCTGGGTGACCGCAACCTCATGAGCTGGGGTTTCATGATCGGCGCCGCGCGCACCATGCTGCGCGAAGCACCGCTGATGAGCGTGTTGCCCGGCATCGCCATCCTGCTCACCGTGTTGGCCATCAACCTCATCGGTGAAGGCCTGAACGACGCCATGAACCCACAACTGCGCAAGCGGGGGGAATGAACCATGACCACCTCTCCCTCCCCAACCGGCACCGACACCCCCTTGCTGCGCATCGAGCAGCTGACCGTGGCCCTGCCCACCGGGGGTGACCGCGCGCACGCCGTCAAGGACCTGTCCTTCGACCTGCGCGCCGGCGAAATCCTGTGCATCGTGGGCGAGTCCGGCTCGGGCAAGTCCATCAGCGCCAACGCCATCATGGGCCTGCTGCCCAGCTACCTCAAGCCACAGGCCGGGCGCATCCTGTTCAAGGGGCGCGACCTGCTGCAGCTGCGCGAAGAAGAGTTGCTGGCACTGCGCGGCAAAGACATCGGCATGGTGTTCCAGGAACCCATGTCGGCGCTCAACCCGCTGATGCGCGTGGGCGACCAGATCGCCGAGGTGCTCGCCGTGCACGGCGCCTACCCCGGCGCGGCGCGCCAGCAGCGCGTGCTGGAGCTGCTGCATTTCGTGGGCCTGCCCGACCCGTCCACGCTCCAGCATGCGTACCCCTTCCGCCTCTCGGGCGGCCAGCGCCAGCGCGTGATGATCGCCATGGCGCTGGCGCTCGAGCCGGCCATCCTGATCGCCGACGAGCCCACCACGGCGCTGGACGTGACCACCCAGGCCCAGATCCTGTCGCTGATCAAGCGCATCCAGGCCAGCATGGGCATGGGCGTGATGTTCATCACCCACGACTTCGGCGTGGTAGCCGACATCGCCGACCGCGTGGCGGTGATGGAAAAAGGCGTGCTGGTAGAACAAGGCACAGCCGAGCAGGTGCTCAACCGCCCGCAACACCCCTACACCCAGCGCCTCATCGCCGCCGTGCCACACCGCGACGGTGACCACGCCACCGAAGAAGCCAATACCGACCCGGTGGTGCTGGAGGTGAAAAACCTGCGCAAGACCTACGTCACCGAGCGCGGTCTGTTCGTGCGCAAGCGTGTGGTCAACGCGGTGGACGGTGTGAGCTTCCAGGTGCGCCGGGGCCAGACGCTGGGCATCGTCGGCGAATCGGGTTCGGGCAAGTCCACCATCGGCAAATGCCTGCTCCGCCTGACCGAGATCGACGGTGGTGAACTCGTCTTCAACGGCACCGACATCGCCCCGCTGACGCAAGCGCAGTTCCGGCCCATGCGCCAGCAGTTGCAGATGATCTTCCAGGACCCGTTTGCTTCGCTCAACCCGCGCCACACCGTGGGCCGCAGCATCACCGACGGCCCGGTGGCCAACGGCGTGCCCTACGCCGAGGCCGAGCGCAAGGCCCGCGAACTGCTGCGCCTGGTGGAGCTGGACGAGTCCGCCTTCGACCGCTACCCCAACGCCTTTTCAGGTGGCCAGCGCCAGCGCATCGGCATCGCCCGCGCCCTGGCGCTGGAGCCACAACTGCTGGTGGCCGACGAGTCGGTGTCGGCCCTCGACGTCTCGGTGCAGGCCCAGGTGCTCAAGCTCTTGCAAGACATCCAGCAGCGCCTGAACCTGGCCATGATCTTCATCACCCACGACCTGCGCGTGGCGGCCCAGGTCTGCCACCAGATCGTCGTCATGCACAAAGGCCGCATCGTCGAACACGGCACCCCAACCGAGGTGTTCGACCGCCCGCAGAACGAATACACGCAGCGCCTCATCGCCGCCATCCCCGGCAAACACTGGAGCCCCGTGGGCGCCAGCGTTGCCCTTGCCTGAAACCCGCTCCAACATGTCCCCAAGCCAAACCCTCCCGGCCGCACGCAACGGCGGCCAGATCCTCATCCAGCAGCTGCGCCACCACGGCGTGCGCCGCGTTTTCCTGGTGCCCGGCGAAAGCTACCTGCCCTGCATCGACGCGCTCAACGAACACCAGGACGCCATCCAGGCCGTGGTCTGCCGCCAGGAAAGCGGCGCCGCCTACATGGCCGAGGCGCACGGCAAGCTCACCGGCGAGCCCGGCATCTGTTTCGTCACCCGCGGCCCCGGCGCCACCAACGCCAGCATCGGCGTGCACACCGCCTTCCAGGACTCCACCCCCATGATCCTGTTCGTGGGCCAGGTGGGCAACGACTTCTACGAACGCGAGGCCTTCCAGGAAATCGACTACCGCCGCATGTTTGGCCAGATGGCCAAGTGGGTGGCACAGATCGACCGCACCGACCGCATCCCCGAGTACATCGCCCGCGCCTTCAGCGTGGCCACCAGCGGGCGGCCTGGCCCGGTGGTGCTGGCCCTGCCCGAAGACACCCTGTGGGGCACGGCCCAGGTGCCTGACCTGCCGCGCTACACCCGCGTGACAACACGCCCGGGCGCGGCCGATCTGGACACGCTGCGCGAACGCCTCGAAGCCGCCCACAACCCCTTCCTCCTGGTGGGTGGCAGCGGCTGGACGGCCGAGGCCCTGGCCCAGGTGCAGGGTTTTGCCGAACGCTTTGACCTGCCGGTGGGCGTGTCGTGGCGGCGGCTGGAATGTTTTGATCAGCACCACCCCAACTTTGCCGGCCACGTGGGCTGGGGCATGCACGACGACCTGCGCCAGCGCGTGCGCAACGCCGATCTGCTGCTGACCCTGGGCGCCCGCCTGGGCGAGGCCACCACCGAGGGCTACAGCGTGGTCGAAAGCCCGCGCCCGCGCCAGCAGCTCATCCACGTGCACGCCGACCCCAGCGAGCTGGGCCGGGTGTTCCAGCCAGCACAAGCCATTTGTGCCAGCAACGCCGGCATGGCCCATGCCCTGGCCAGCGTGCAACCCACGCGTGCGCCCACCTGGAGCGCCCACACCCGCGCCGCCAACGCCGCCTACCGCGCCACGCTGGCACCCCTGCTCTCGCCCAGCGCCATGAGCCTGGACCAGGCCGCCTGCCACGTGAACACCGTGTTGCCGGCCGAGGCCTGCATCACCGTGGGCGCCGGCAACTACGCGCTCTACCCGCACCGCTACCGCCAGTTCAAGGGCATCGGCAGCTCGCTCGCGCCCACGGTGGGCAGCATGGGCTACGGCCTGCCGGCGGCCATCGCCGCCAAGCTGGAAGACCCACAACGCCCGGTGGTCTGCTACGCGGGCGACGGCTGTTTCCAGATGAACCTGCAGGAGCTGGGCGTGGCCATGCAGTACCGCCTGGGCATCGTGGTGCTGGTGTTCAACAACGGCATGTGGGGCACCATCCGCGCCCACCAGGAACGCGAGTTCCCCGGCCGCACCATCGCGCTGACCTTCGACAACCCGGACTTCGCCCACCTGGTGGGTGCCTACCGGGGCCACGGTGAGGTGGTGAACGACAACGCGCACTTCGAAGCCGCGTTCGCCCGCGCACTCGCCTTTGCCGAGCGCGAACGCCTGCCGGCCCTCATCGAAATCCGCTACGACGCCGACGGCATCGCCCCCGGCGAAACCCTCACCGCCATCCGTACCCGCGCGCAGCAGTTGCAGCGCGAACGTGCGGCCGCCCTCTGAACACCCCTCGCACCATGTCAGACACCTCTTTGAAAATCAACGGCCAGCGCCTCTGGCAATCGCTGATGGACCTCGCCCGCGTGGGCGCCACCGAACAGGGCGGCAACTGCCGCCTCGCCCTCACCGCCCTGGACGGCCAAGGCCGTGACCTCGTGGTGGGCTGGATGAAGGACGCCGGCCTGAGCGTCAGCGTGGACCAGGTGGGCAACATCTTTGGCCGCCGCGCGGGGCGCAACCCCGCGCTGCCCCCGGTGATGACGGGCAGCCACATCGACACCCAACCCACCGGCGGCAAGTTCGACGGCTGCTACGGCGTCATGGCCGGGCTGGAAATCATGCGCACGCTCAACGACCAGGGCCTGCAGACCGAAGCCCCGCTGGAGCTGGCCATCTGGACCAACGAGGAAGGCTCGCGTTTTGTGCCGGTGATGATGGGCTCGGGCGTGTTCGCCGGCAAGTTCCCGCTGGCCACCGCGCTGGACGCCACCGACATGGCCGGCAAGCGCGTGCGTGACGAGTTGCAGGCCATCGGCTACGCCGGCCCACAGCCGGTGGGTGGGCGCCCGCTGGGCGCCTACTTCGAGGCCCACATCGAACAAGGCCCCATCCTGGAAGCCCAGGACAAGGTGATCGGGGTGGTGACCGGCTCGCTCGGCCTGCGCTGGTACGACGTGAACGTGACCGGCATGGAAATGCACGCCGGCCCCACACCCATGTCGGTGCGCCAGGACGCGCTGTTTGCCGCCACCCATCTGATGCAGGAGGTCATCCACATCGCGCGCGACCACCAGCCCCACGGCCGTGGCACGGTGGGTGTGGTGCAGGTGCACCCCGGCTCGCGCAACGTTATCCCGGGCAAGGTGCACTTCACCGCCGACCTGCGCCACGAAGACGCCGCCACGCTCGCGCGCATGGACCAGCGCTGGCGCCAGGCCTGCGCCGAGGCCGGCGAGCGTTTCGGCGTGAAGGTGGAGCTGATCGACGTGCAGCACTTCCCGCCCACGCCCTTTGCCGCGCCGCTGGTGCAGCACATCCGCGAGCAGGCGCAGCGCGCCGGCTATTCGCACATGGACATCGTCACCGGTGCCGGTCACGACGCGGTCTACATTGCCGAGGTGGCCCCCACCGCCATGATCTTCGTGCCCTGCAAGGACGGCATCAGTCACAACGAAATCGAGGACGCCCAACCGACCCACCTGGAGGCCGGTGCCAACGTGTTGCTGGGCGCCATGCTGCAAGCCGCTGGCGTCCACCAAGCAGCCGAGGTGACCGCATGAGCGCGGCCACCCTCGCCACCTGGCAGGCCCGTGCCAGCGCCCTTCGGCTGCGCCACCAGGCCTTCATCGACGGCCAGTTCGTGGACGCGCAGGGCGGGCAGACGTTTGCCACCCTCAACCCCGCCAACGGCCAAAAGCTGGCCGACGTGGCGGCCTGCCAGCCGGCCGACGTGGACCGCGCGGTGTTGGCCGCACGCCGCGCCTTTGAGTCGGGCGTGTGGGCGCAACAGCACCCACGCGAACGCAAGCGCGTGCTGCTGCGCCTGGCCGCCCTGATCGAACAACACAGCGAGGAACTGGCCCTGCTGGAAACGCTGGACATGGGCAAGCCCATCAGCGACGCCCTGGCCTACGACCTGCCGGAAACGGCCAAGTGTTTCGCCTGGTACGCCGAGGCCATCGACAAGCAGTACGACGAAATTGCCCCCACCGGCCCCGACGCCCTGGCCACCATCACCCGGGAACCGGTGGGTGTGGTGGCCGCCGTGGTGCCGTGGAACTACCCGCTCATGATGGCCTCGTGGAAGGTGGCACCCGCGCTGGCGGCGGGCAACAGCGTGCTGCTCAAGCCGGCCGAACAGTCGCCGCTGAGCGCGCTGCGTTTGGCCGAGCTGGCGGCCGAGGCTGGCATCCCGCCCGGCGTGTTCAACGTGCTGCCCGGCCTGGGCCCGGTCACCGGCCAGGCCCTGGGCCAACACATGGACGTGGACTGCCTGGCCTTCACCGGCTCCACCGCCACCGGCAAGCGCTTCATGGCTTACGCCAGCGAGTCCAACCTCAAGCGGGTGTGGCTGGAGTGTGGCGGCAAGTCGCCGCACATCGTGTTCGACGACTGCCCCGATCTGGACAAAGCCGCGCAGGCGGCGGCCGTGGGCATCTTCTCCAACCAGGGCGAGGTCTGCATCGCCGGCTCGCGCCTGTACGTGCAAGACGGCATCTACGACCAGTTCATGGCCAAGGTGGCGCAGTGTGCGCAAGGCATGCGCCCGGGCAACCCGCTGGACCCCGCCACCACCATGGGCGCCATCGTCGATGAAAACCAGATGCGCCGTGTGCTGGGCTACATCGCCGCCGGCGTGAGCGAAGGCGCCACGCTGCGCACCGGCGGCCAGCAAGCGCACACCGCCAGCGGTGGCTACTACGTCGAGCCCACCATCTTCGACTGCCCGCGCCAGGCCATGCGCATCGTGAACGAAGAGATCTTTGGCCCGGTGCTGGCGGCGCAGCGCTTCCACACCGAAGACGAGGCGGTGGCCCTGGCCAACGACTCGCCCTATGGCCTGGGCGCCGGCCTGTGGACCGCACAACTGGCGCGTGCCCACCGCGTGTCGCGCCGGCTGCGGGCGGGGCTGGTGTGGGTCAACTGCTACTTCGACGGCGACATCACCGTGCCCTTCGGCGGCGTCAAGCAATCCGGCTTCGGCCGCGACAAATCGCTGCACGCGCTCGACAAGTACAGCGACTTCAAGACCACCTGGATCAACCTGCTCTGATCGGCCCGGCCCCATGACAACCACCCCGGCCACTCAGGCGTCCGCCCACACCCTCTGGCTGCAGGCCTGTAGCATCTTCTTGTGCGCCATCGTGGCCCTGGCCACGCTGGACATGCTGGCCAAAGACCTGGTGGCGCGCCACCCGGCGCCCCTGGTCAACCTGGTGCGCTACGGCACCGTGCTGCTGATGGCCGTGGTGCTCATGCACCGGCGCGGCACGCGCTGGCGTTTGCCCGTCGCGCACCGCCGCACGGTGTTGTGGCGCGGCGTCATGCTGGGCACGGTGGGGGTGACTTTCATGCAGGCCCTGCACACCATGCCGCTGGCCGAGGCCACCGCCATCTACTTCCTGTCGCCGCTCATCATCGTCGCCCTCTCGCCCTGGCTGCTGGGCGAGCAGGTGCGCGCCCCACAGGCGGCGGCGGTGGTGGCGGGTTTTGTGGGCATGCTGCTCATCGTGCGCCCCGGTGGCGCCCTGCCCCTTGTGGGCACGGTGCTGATGCTGCTGGCGGCCGGCGCCTATGCCATGCTGCAAATCCTCACGCGCCGGCTGGCGGGCAAGGTGAGCATGGAGCAGCAGTTCGCCTGGACCGCGCTGATCTGCACCGTGATGACGGTCTTGTCCCTTCCCACCGCCGGGCACCTTGACTGGCCTGGCGCACGCGATCTGGCGCTGATGGCCACGGTGGGTGCGCTCAGCGGCATCGGCCAGTACCTGCTGATCGAAGCCTTTCAAAAAGTGCCCGCCTCGTCGCTGGCGCCCTTCAACTACTTCCACCTGCTGCTGGCGGTGGTGTTCAGTGTGCTGGTGTTCGGCCAGCGGCCCGACGCCATCGCCCTGCTGGGCATCGCCGTCATCGGCTGCGCCGGCCTGGCCTTGACGCTGCCCGTGTTCCGCGCCCAGTGGCTGGCCATGCTGGCCGCGCGCCAGGCCCACCGATGAACCCTTCCGACATGACCTCTCTGCTCGACGAACTGACCCAGGCCGTGGGCCCAGCCCACGTGCTCACGGGTAATGCCATCCCACCCCAGCATTGCACCGATTGGTTCAACGCCCACACCCACCAGCCACTGGCCCTGGTGCGCCCTGGCACCCCTGACGAGGTGGCCCGCGTGATGGCCATCTGCCACCGGCACGGTCAGCCGGTCACGCCCCAGGGCGGGCTCACTGGCCTGGTGGCGGGCGCCACCCCCAACGAAGGTGACGTGGCCCTGTCGCTGGCACGCCTGAACGGCGTGGAGGAAATCGACACCGCCGCCGGCACCCTCACCGTGTTGGCCGGCACACCCTTGCAAACCGCGCAAGAGGCGGCGCGGGCCGCCGGCCTGCTGCTGGCGGTGGACCTGGGAGCGCGCGGTTCCTGCCAGGTGGGTGGCAACATCGCCACCAACGCTGGCGGCAACCGGGTGATCCGCTACGGCATGTTCCGCGACCAGGTGCTCGGCCTGGAGGCCGTGCTGGCCGACGGCAGCGTGGTGGGTGGCCTCAACAAGATGCTCAAGAACAACGCTGGCTACGACCTCAAGCACCTGTTCATCGGGTCTGAAGGCACGCTGGGCATCGTCACGCGGGCGGTGCTGCGCCTGCACCCGCTGCCCCAAAGCTGCCACACCGCCTGGTGCACCCTGCCCGACCACGACACGGTGGTGCGCTTCCTCCGGCACGCTCAGGCGGCGCTGGGCGGCACGGTGTCGGCCTTCGAGGTGATGTGGCCCGACTTCCACGAACTGGTCACCACCCGCGTGCCCGACATGCGCTCGCCCGTGGCGGCACAAGGTCTCCAGGTGCTGATCGAGATGGAAGGCAGCGACACCGAACGCGACATGCCCATGTTCTCGGCCATGCTGGAAGCCGCCTTTGAACAAGGCTGGTTGCTGGACGCGGCCATCGCCCAGTCGCTCAAGGAACGCGAGTCCTTCTGGCGCCTGCGGGACGCGGTGTCGGAGTTCCCGCTGATGTGGTCGCCTTACTGCGGCTACGACGTCAGCCTGCCCATTGGCGACCTGGGCCGTTTTGTGGACGAGCTGCAGGCCGCCCTGCGCGCGCGTTTCCCGCACTGCGAACACGTGCACTTTGGCCACGTGGGCGACAGCAACATCCACGTGGGCGTGCACGTGGCCGCCGCCCACGGCCCCTTCCCCGAGGCCGAGATCGACGCCTGTGTGTATGGCGTGCTGCGCCGCTACGGGGGCTCGGTGTCGGCCGAACACGGCATCGGTCAACACAAAAAAGCCTACCTTGGCCATTCGCGCACCCCGCAGGAACTGGCGCTGATGCACACCCTCAAGCGGGCCCTGGACCCCCACAAGCTCCTCAACCCTGGCAAGGTGCTGGCATGACCACCGTTTTTTTCTACAGCGACCTGGACGACCCCAACGCCTGGCGCGCCACCCTGCAGGCCGCGCTGCCCGATGTGAACTTCATCGTGGGCCCACAGTGCGAGGCCCCGGAGGCCGTGGACCTGGCCCTGGTGTGGACACCACCGCCCCAAGGCCTGCGTGCTTTTCCCCGGCTGCGCGCCGTGCTGTCGCTGGGCGCGGGCGTGGATCAGTTGTGCCTGGCCGATCTGGACCCGCGCATCCCCGTGGCGCGCCTGATCGACCCCACGCTCACGCAGCGCATGGTCGAGTACTGCCAGGCAGCGGTGCTGTACTTCCACCGCCACCTGCACCTGCACGCCCGCCACCAGGCGGCACGCGAGTGGCAGTTCATCCCGCCCGTGAGCGCGGCGAGCCGGCAGGTGCTGGTGCTGGGCCTGGGCGAGTTGGGCTCGGCCGTGGCCGGTGCCCTGGCGCAACAAGGCTTCCAGGTCACGGGCTGGAGCCGCAGCCCCAAACAGCTGCCCGGCGTGGACTGCCGCCACGGCGAGGCGGCGTTGAACGAAGCCCTGGGGCGCTGCGACGTGCTCATCAACCTGCTGCCCCTCACGCCCCAGACCGCCGGTGTCCTCAACCGCAATCTGTTCGCCCGCCTGCGGCCCCAGGCCTGCCTGGTGCAGGTGGGTCGGGGAGGTCATCTGGTGGAGGCCGACCTGCTGGCCGCGCTCGACGCCGGTCAACTGGCCGGCGCCTTCATCGACGTGTTTGGCGTGGAGCCCCTGCCCGCGGAGCACCCGTTCTGGGCCCACCCGGCATTGCGGCTCACGCCCCACGTCGCCTCGCTCAGCGACCCGGTGCAGTCCGCTGCCACCGTCATCGACAACATCGGCCGCGCGATGCGGGGCGAGCCTCTGCGCCACGCCATCGATCGCTCGGCCGGCTACTGACCCCACCGCCATTTGAGGAACCCACATGAAAACCTTTTTCGCCCCCGAACAGCTGCTGCACCACCCCCAGACCTACCTCTCGCGCGGTCAGATGCGCAAACCCCAAGAGGTGCCCGACCGCGCGCTGGCCATCCTGCGTGGCCTGGGCGCGCTGGGCCTGGAAGCCAGCCGCCCCACCGACCACGGCATGGCGCCCCTGCAGGCCGTGCACAGCGTGCCCTACTTGCGATTCCTTGAAAACGCCCACGCGGAGTGGAAGAAGATGCCTGCCGACTGGGGCAACGAAGTGATGTCCAACATCTTCGTGCGCGAGCCCAACGCCTTGCGCGGCATCCTCGCGCAAGCGGCGGCCTACCTGGCCGACGGCAGTTGCCCGGTGGGTGAATTCACCTGGCGTTCGGCCTACTGGGCCGCCCAGTGCGCCGTGGCCGCCACCGACGTGGTGCTGGCAGGCGAGCGCCACAGCTACGCCCTGTGCCGCCCACCCGGCCACCACGCGCGCGAGGCCGCCGCCGGTGGCTTCTGCTACCTCAACAACGCCGCCATCGCCGCCCAGCGCCTGCGCCAGAAACACGCCCGCGTGGCGGTGTTTGATGCCGACATGCACCACGGCCAGGGCATTCAGGAAATCTTCTACGAACGCGACGACGTGCTCTACGTCTCCATCCACGGCGACCCGACCAATTTCTACCCCGGCGTGGCCGGCTTTGCCGACGAAACGGGTGCCGGAGCCGGCCTGGGCTTCAACCTCAACCTGCCCATGCCCCACGGCTCGTCGGAGGCCGTGTTCTTTGAGCAGGTGGAGCAGGCCCTCAAAGCCATCCGCGCCTTCCAGCCCGACGCCCTGGTGTTCTCGCTCGGCTTCGACATCTACGAGCACGACCCTCAATCCCAGGTGGCCGTCAGCAGCGCCGGTTTTCACCGCCTGGGCCAGGCCGTGGCCGGCCTGGGCCTGCCCACCGTGTACGTGCAGGAAGGTGGCTACCACATCGACGCGCTGGCCCACAACACCGAGCAGTTCTTCAGCGGCGTGCTCCAACGGCCCGCCCCGTGACCCTATGAACCGAAACAACATGCGACCCCAGGCCATACCCACCGTGCAGATCGACAACGGGCGCGTCATCGTCACCGAATGGCGCTTTCCACCGGGCGCCGAAACCGGCTGGCACACCCACGCACACGACTACGTGGTGGTGCCCATGACCGACGGCAACCTGGTGCTAGAGACCGACGAAGGCATCAAGACCAGTACGCTGGTCAAGGGCCGTTCGTACGCGCGCCAGATTGGCGTGAGCCACAACGTCATCAATCCCGGTCCTCACGAAGTCATTTTTGTAGAAATTGAAGTCAAAACGCGAACAAGGCAGGACTACGCTGAACAAGCGTAGGTACCCGACGGCCGCCTGCTGACCATGTTGGGGCGCGTCACCAAGAACACCACGGGCATCGACCTCAAGCACCTCTTCATCGGGTCGGAAGGCACGATGGGTGTCATCACCCGGCTGGTGCTCAAGTTCGCGCCCCTGCCAGGCGCCACCAACACCGCGCTGTGCGCCTTGCCGTCGTTCGAAGCGGCCATACGGTTGGTACACGAGCTGCGCCGAGCCTTGCCCGGTCTGTCGGCATTCGAGGTGATGTGGGTCAACCTCATGGATGCCGCCCTGGCCGTGGGCCAGCTGCGCCTGCCCTTTGATAAACCGGCACCCGTTTATGCCCTGGTGGAACTACAAGGCCAGAACGAGGGCGAGGACCGCGCGCGGCTGGAGGCAGTGCTGGGCAATGCGCTAGAGCATGGCACCGTGAGCGATGTGGTGGTGGCGCAGTCATTGGAAGACGCTAACCGCCTGTGGGCCTACCGCGAGGCCATTGGCGAAATGCTGGGGCAAACCCAGCCCTATGCTGCTTTCGATATCGGCATACCCATGGCGGAGATGGCGGGCTTTGTGGGCGCGGTGCGCGAGGCGGGCGCTCCAACTCCGGTTTGCGCAACAGCAGCACCTATTTTTTCGGGCACATCGGGAACCTGAGGGAAAGCACGCAAAAAGTAGCATCCGGTTACAACGCAACGGGAGGCGCAACAGAGTCCCTACAACGCAGTCCTGTGACAACCACCTACCCTGGATTGCTGCCAAGCGTTGAAGCTCCAAGTTGCAACAGCTCCGAGGTCATCGGTGCTAGAGGGGCAATCAGGTGCATCCCAGAAACGCGCGAACCGAGAAAGCCACCGCGCCGCAACCCATTGGATATAGGACACCCCCTAAGTCAACCACAGCCGCCTCACCTCATTCCTCGAACTACCTCAGGATCTGACGTTGCCGGCAGGTGCGCCAACGAGAGCTCGAAAAGCTGCGCGGGGCCTTCGAGCATGAGCGGATGCAGGAGGCCTTGGGCTTGACGGCCTGAGGACCGACATCTATGGGGTTTGGGGTCTCGCCCGTGTTCGCATCCATGTACGTCATCGTTGCCGATCGCCAATGAAGACAGCGCTCCCACTCATGGGTGGCATCGCGGGTTGGTAGCCCAGCCTCGCGCTGAGACCTGCCCACAAAAAAGGCCCGCACAAGGGCGGGCCTCGGACCGGCAGTTAACCGGACTTACTTGCCTTTGTGCTTGCTGGCGCCAACTTTTTGGGTCAAGGCGGAAGCTGCCACGGACTTCACGGCAGCAGGCGTGCGCGGATTACTCAGCAGCTTTGCAGCCTTCGAGGCCACGCTTGCCGAGGTGGTTTCATTGCTGGGTTTCTTGGGGGTCATAGATAGGAATTACCAGTTAGGGAATAGGAAACACGCGGGCGACCTGCAAAGCGACCTCCCGCATGCGATCGGGGTCAAACAAACAACTGCATCTGACCCGGATGGGAGCGCCAGTGCTGACACACAGACTCCTGGCGTCCGAAACGGAACCGGGTGTATGCGCGTACGAAAACGCTCCTCCATCGGTGATAGGCCATGGCCATCTCCTCATGAAGACTCAGGAGAATTTGGCTTGCCCACACATCGCGAACTGGTAAAATTCACTGTCTGCCAAGACTGATGTGCATGGGTGGTTTGGTAGCCCCCTGTTCACCTCACCAAAGGCCCTGTTGTGTTACAGCACTTCAGGGCCTTTTTTTCGACCTTGACGGCGAGCCGCTGGCGCTGCGCTCACCACTTCAGGTCTACCAGAACACGAGGGTTGGTATGCCCATCACACTCTGGCATGACCATTCTACAACATCCATATTCGTACATCAATGCCATAGAAAACATTCCCGTTTCGGGAACCATTACGCCGACAGCAATTCACTAACCTGACCTGTTTTGCCAATGAGGTGGTTCATGAGCTTGAAGTTTTTGGTCTCGAAGCGCAGCCTGCCCGCGACCACGGCTGGGTGAACACCAAGCTCATTGGCAAAGGCAATCGCGTCCTCGGTGGTCAGGGTCTCCCGCACTTGGGCGTCCTCCCAGGACTTGGCGGGAATCAGAGCCTCTTGTGCGGTCTGATCCGCACGTTTTTCGATGGCGTCCTGATCGGCACGATCCAAATCATCAATGAAGAACGGGGCCTCTGCCGTCAAGTCATGGGCGACGTGGGCCAACTCGTGCATCAGCGCGAACCAGAAGTTATCCAGGCGGTCGTGCCGAAGCGTCAAGGCGACAACAGGTCGCCCCGTGTGGTCGAGCATCGCCGCGCCATCCAAGAACGTGCGGTTGAAGTGGCGCTCGACAACAAAGACGATGCCATGCCGGGCCAAGTACTCCTTTGCGAGTTGGGGCCCATTACTGAAAGCAGAAAGCTTGGCCAACTCACGCATCCATGCAGGGGTAATGACCCCAGATTTGTACTCGCGCGTGACGCCTGCCTCTTTTGCCTTGCGCAAGACACACATGCACCACGCCCTGATCGCCATTTCGTCGGGCTCGCGATCCCCACGTTGAGACAGCGGAGCACGTAAAAACGCGGGGCCCATGTGCTTTGGCATAAAGCCTTTGATCAGGTCCTCCGCGTAGTCCTTGAGCTTCTGTAGATTGCCCTGAAACTCTCCAAAGTACCCGCGGTCTCTCATCTCCTTGAGCGGAAAACGGGTGTAGTCGATGGTCGGCTCTTCCTCAACCACCGCGACGTCCTCGATCAAGACGTCAGCGGGAATGCCCAGTCCATGGTGAAGGCGCCGAATCATCGGCAAGGACAGCGGCCGCTTGCGCGCCAGCACCTCCGAGACCTTGGAGAGCGAGCCCAAATACGGCACCAAATCTTTTCGGGCCAGGTCCATCTGGTCCATGCGAAACAAGATCGACTCGATGGGGTCAGGCTTGACGGGCGGGACCGTTTGACGTTCGAAGTTCTCGATGACCAACGCCAGCAACTCAAGCTCATTTTCTTGAGGTGAGTTGGGCACGAGTTCGCCCGACATCAGCTCAGACAGGCGCGCCATGGCGGATTCGTAATCAGCCTGGGTTTTGATAATTTTGACGTCCATCGCCTTCTCCGTTGATTTCCAGACACTAGATGTCGTTGGATTCAGAATTTCTTCTTGCTGTACTCGGCGTGTGTTCCGACCCACTCCACGAGCACCAGACCGTTCTGGTATCGGACCTTCACGACAAGCCGATACGAGTTGCCCTTGATGTCAAAAATGACTCTGTTGTCGGCCAGAAAATCCGCGCTTCTGTATCTGCGCTTGATGTCATGGGGCGTTTTCCAGTGCTCTCGCTCAACATCGACCTGCCAGGCATCCAGTTGGCCACGACACGCAGCATGGGACGCCTTGAACGCCTCAAGGATAGGCAAACCCAGTATTCGCATGAAGAAGCGGTGTGTCCATGTTCAGATGGATATTATAATTCCCAAATCGGGAAATTCATAAGAATCCCGAGCACTGCCTCGGGAAAACCATGAATCATCCTCCAAACGAAACCAGCAGCCCGGAGCATTGCGGCCGCATGCGATAGATCGCCTCTGCGTGCTCACGTCTACGAACCGCGATTACTCGTCCTCGGTCAGGGGGTGCCCCCAAAAGCTGTAGATGCGTTTTGTTACCACCCAGAGCGGGAACCAGAGCGGGAACCAGAGCGGGAACCAGAGCGGGAACCAGAGCGGGAACCAGAGCGGGAACCAGAGCGGGAACCTTCGGGCAAGCACGCGCAAGTAGCATCCGGTTACAGCACAACCGCAACCGCAACCGCAACCGCAACCGCAACCGCAACCGCAACCGCAACCGCAACCGCAACCGCAACCGCAACCGCAAC